>NZ_JAERJN010000005.1:0-228 GCF_018257595.1 Tatumella sp. JGM94
GCTCTGAGGGCTGGCCGCCGGGTCCGGGCGTAAAATACGCTGCGCGTGAGCGACAGGCATCGACATACTTGCTGGATGTTTGCCCCGGCCTTCTTCAGCTTCACCGCGACTTTTTGTCGTTGTTCATTTCCATGGCGAAGAAGGCTGATGTAGCCTTTTTTAACAGGTCATTGTCGCTTTGCAACTGACGTACCTGCTTTTCAAGTTCCTGTATTCGTCGTTGTTCAG
>NZ_JAERJN010000005.1:256-182325 GCF_018257595.1 Tatumella sp. JGM94
TAAACGTTTTTCTTCGCATTTTCACCTCGTTAGCGTTGCTCATTATATCTCTAACAAAGTGTCCTGTTTGATTAGACTCATTACATGAGTTGTTTGGCGAAGAAACGACCGATGCTGACAAGCTGGTATGGCTTGATGGCGTAGCGGCTAAAGTTTCCGAAAATGATTCTGTGATGGATCAACTTCGTCATAACGATATTGAGCAAATCATGCTTGGGGATTATCCTCAGGCCGTACAGAATGCTGTCATTGAAAGCATGGGGGCGTTTGAGAAACATTCAGTTGCTTACCTGTCTGATAAGGGGGTTGTCCGTTAGCCAACCGTTTTATCTTAATGTATTGCTTAAAGGGCTTGCCCGATGAGTGAGTCTTTGACGGGCTTGATATGAATTTGCGTAGAAGTTTTGGTATACTGTTTGAACGATGTTTTTCAGCCCAGATTCTGCTTTTTAGGAGTGATTATGAGCACCCACAAAAAAACTCAGGCAAGCTACGCTAAGCCATCACGTGCTGACATTGTTCGCTCAGTAGCAACATCTACGGCTGTTGAAACAGGGCAGTCCTCCGCGAAGATCGAAGCTTCACTTGAAGCCACGCGCAAAAAATTTGCTCATTTGCGTCTTGCGGTTTAATCCCTTCTTAATGCTTCTCTCACCCAGTGTTTCATCGGCTCGTAGTCCATTGATACACCTGCATGGATAGCCGAGATATACTGGGTTTTGTTTTGCTCCCGGCTTTGATAATCCAGCGGTTTGTATCCTCCCTGAACGGCCATTACGTCGGCTAGCAGTCGCGACAGGCGTCCGTTTCCCTCTCTGAATGGATGGATAAGTATTAGCTCTACATGGGTTATGGCGATAGCAGTGATGAGTTGTTCTTCGTCCATGCCGCTACATGGCGTGTATTGAGCCAGATACCTGGTGTCGAATTCGCTCAGCAGTTTTGGCAATTGTGCTGAAGGTGCAAACATAAAGCCGCCCTTGCTGATATTAACCGCTCTTTCTTGTCCAGCCCACTGGTAGATGTTGCCTAACCAGCGGCGATGCCAGCTTTTTAGCATGGCTACGCTGAACTGTCCTTCCGGGAACTGTTCTTCAAAAACAGACTGGTAGAGTTGTTCTAACAGGACAAGTTCAGCCTCATCCATCTCATCAGAAGTTGCGATCCCCAGCTTGTTAGCCAAAACTTGCTCGCCAGAGTCTTTCTCATACTGACCTTCACTGCTGGATACATGGTATCGGCTCATTGAGATGCCCTGTGTTATTAGAAGGATGGGAGAGCAGAGGGAGTATAACGCTGGATGAGTACAGTAAATAATATTCGTAAAATCAGATAGTTACAAAAGTGTAGGTTACAATGTAGTTTTTATGCTCAAGTGAAAAATAATCGTTAGTAATCAGCATTAACACACCAATGCATCATTGGGGTGTGATCTGATAAATCCTTGTCAATAGACTCATTCATATTGATTTTACTCATTTTTTAAGTCTGTTGGGTACCCAAGTGGCCCCATGTGAAACCCTTAAAAACCCATGTGAATCGCTAAATTTGTATACCAGTAGTATACCGGTTAGTATCGGGTAGACACTCTGAATAGCGGGTATAGATTGATGAAATTGACACTCAACCAGTCGACTATAATCAATAAGTTATCTATCGATGTTAAACCAGAACTCGACCAGCAAGGGCGTGTTATCTACTTACCGAATCCTGGACGAAAGCCGTATCTTATCACTGATAATCACCGGGATTCACCCGTTGGTTTTGGTGTCAAAATCAGTGCAAAAAAAAAGACATATATTGTTCAACAGAGCGTATCTTCTCCTGGCAACCGTCCTGAGACAGGGGGAAAATCCCGGTCTGAGGTTATCAGACCTACCATTGGCAATGTCTCTGATTTCGCTAATATCGATCAAGCCCGCGAGGGTGCTCGTACTTTAGTTTAAACTATGAAGTTGACTAAAAAGCACCCTAACTTAAGTGACAGGAACCAGTAGATGTTCAGGCATTCATCCCTCAGACTGCCATTAAACGATTCGATAAGGGCGTTATCCGTGGGTTTTCCCGGCCGGGAGAAGTCCATGGTGACCCCGTTTTCACAGGCCCATCAGTCCACCTGCAGCTTTTGCGATATACGCCCTGAGGACGGCCTCAGACGCTCCATCACAGCAACCACATCATCCGGTAATCCCTCCGAAACCCCTGGCCGACCTCGATCGCCAGCCGCCCGCGCCAGATTTCAGGGCCAGAAAGGCGTTTCATCGTATGAGTAAGGGCTCTTGCTGCATCCTGATTCGGTTTAGTCGTTGCACCTCCCGTTGCTGCTGCCATTCCGGCCTTCGCCGTACTGTCCATAACAATCGGAAACGGGGGAGGTGGCATAGCTTTCGCTTCAGCAAAGAACAAGCCAGACACTTTATCAAATAGGGATTTTTTCTTTGGCGGTTCTGGTGGCGGTGACGTTTTATTTTTCACAGCCTGAGCGTGTTGTTCAGGCACCGGGACTGGCTGAGCGGGTTGTGACTGATAGAAGCATAAATAACCGGTAACGGTCAGAAGTTCTATACCGGCATTTTCCTGCCACCGGGGAAAGAGGGGCAAACAGCGGTTTTCACTGCCTGGTTGTGTTATCTGTCTTTTTTTTCGTTTTTTTTTGTATTACTCCACTGTTTGTCTGGCTGGCAAAGCATTACCATGGGCCAACGTCTGCTTCTGGTTAATGGGTTTCTGATGCGTTACAAAATTGCGTTATTACCGTTATTTGCGTTGCTGGTTGCCTGCAGTAGTAAAACAGAAAGTGTCCGGCAGGGGCCACAAGGCGGTTTTTTACTGGCTCCGGCTGGCGGACAGGGAATGTTATCCGGGGATTTTGCCGGGCGTCCGCAGACCGAAGAATTTATTAATATGATGGTGAAAAAGCATAATTTTGACCGTCAGCAGCTTGAATCCTGGCTGGGACAGGCGCGGCGTTTAGATTACGTGCTCAGGCTGATGGACAGGCAGGCACCTAATACTCCGGCACCTCCGGGGCCAAACGGGGCGTGGCTGCGTTACCGGAGTAAATTTATTACCCCGTCGAATATACAAAACGGTGTGGCATTCTGGAACCAGTATCAGACAGAACTGCAGCGGGCCCGGCAACAGTACGGAGTTCCTGCAGAAATTATTGTCGGTATTATCGGGGTGGAAACCCGCTGGGGAAGAGTGATGGGTAAAACCCGTATTCTTGATGCGCTGGCAACCCTGTCGTTTGATTATCCGCGGCGTTCGGCCTATTTCAGCAGTGAACTGGAGACATTTTTACTGATGGCCCGCAGCGAACGGGATAATCCGCTGGAGCTGAGAGGATCGTTTGCCGGAGCAATGGGTTACGGCCAGTTTATGCCTTCGGCCTATAAACAATATGCCGTTGATTTTGATGGTAACGGCACGATTAATCTCTGGGACCCTGTAGATGCCATTGGCAGTGTGGCCCATTATTTCCAGCAGCATGGCTGGCAGGCCGGGCAGCCAATTGCAGTGCCCGCCAGTGGCACCGCACCTTCTCTGGATGACGGCTATAATACCCGTTACAGCGTCAGTCAGCTGATAAAGGCCGGATTACGGCCACAGGCTGCATTGCCCGGGGATCAACAGGTAAGCCTGCTGAAACTTGATATGGGGCAGAGTTATCAGTACTGGTTCGGGTTGCCTAATTTTTATGTGATTACCCGTTATAACCACAGTACCCAATACGCAATGGCGGTCTGGCAGCTGGGTGAAGCAGTACGTAATGCCCGCAATAACACGGTTTTTTAATTCACGACTTTCCTTATTGTTTGTATGGATATAGGATGGCGCCCTTTGCGGGCGTCTTCTGCCTGCGGTGAGAGTAAGGAACCCTGATGCAAACACTCCCTCCTTGTCCTGAATGCCATTCTGAATACAGCTGGCAGGATACTGAAAATTATAACTGTCCTGAATGTGGTCATATCTGGCCGGTAGTGTCAGCTGAAACCTCAGAAGAGACCTTACTGGTGCGCGATGCCAACGGTAATCTGCTGGCGGACGGTGACAGCGTTACTATTGCCAAAGACTTGAAAGTAAAAGGCAGTTCTTCGGTACTGAAGATTGGTACCCGGGTTAAAGAGATTCGTCTGACAGAAGGTGATCATAATATTGATTGCCGGATTGATGGTTTTGGCCCGATGAAGCTGAAATCAGAGTTTGTGAAAAAAAGTTAATCTTCGCACTCTGTTCTCCGGCGGCATGACCGGCCGCCGAGATCCCTTTTGTTGTGCCATTCTCTGTCCTTTCACGCAAAAAAAACCTTTATACCCCGCAATGCAGCAAACTCTTGCTGCGCAGTTCCGTTTTCCGGCGGTTGCTGCCGGCCATGACTTGAAAAGCTGTCATTAATCCATAGTATCTTCTCTGGTGTTGATAAATATACTCGTGCTACACGGAGGGAAGTTGATGGATAAGGATTTACGGCAGTTAAGTATTCAGACCGGACAGTCTCTGCTGTCCCGCGGCGCAACACTCACTACCGCTGAGTCCTGTACCGGCGGCTGGATTGCAAAAGTGATTACTGACATCAGTGGCAGCTCTGCATGGTTTGAACAGGGATTTGTGACATACAGTAATCAGGCCAAAATCACTATGCTGGGGGTTGACCCGGCAACTCTTGAGGCCCATGGTGCGGTAAGTGAAGCGACAGTCCGTGAAATGGCGAGTGGGGCACTACAGGCTGCGGAGGCTGACTATGCGATTTCAGTCAGCGGTATTGCCGGTCCGGATGGCGGCAGTGCAGAGAAACCGGTCGGTACCGTCTGGTTTGGTTTTGCGGCCGCAGACGGTAAAGTACTGGTATCAGGTCAGCAATTTACCGGTGACAGGGACGCAATACGGGCTCAGGCAGTCGCATTTGCCCTGCGTACCCTGAACTGTGAGTTTCTGGAAAAATAAACTTGATACTGTATGACTATACAGTATAATTATCCCTCATCAGAGACAGAGCATACCCACACATTTGCCTGGCTAATCCGGCATAATCAGGAGTTGAAATGGCGATCGACGAAAACAAACAGAAGGCTTTAGCCGCAGCGCTGGGGCAGATTGAAAAACAATTCGGTAAAGGCTCCATCATGCGTCTGGGTGAAGACCGCACTATGGATGTTGAGACCATTTCAACCGGTTCACTGTCGCTGGATATTGCTTTAGGTGCCGGCGGGTTACCGATGGGCCGTATCGTGGAAATCTACGGGCCAGAATCTTCCGGTAAAACCACACTGACCTTGCAGGTTATTGCCGCCGCGCAGCGTAAAGGAAAAACCTGTGCCTTTATCGATGCTGAACATGCTCTGGACCCTGTCTATGCCAAAAAGCTGGGTGTGGATATTGATAATCTGCTGTGCTCTCAGCCGGATACCGGTGAGCAGGCGCTGGAGATTTGTGATGCACTGGCGCGTTCCGGGGCAGTGGATGTCATTATTGTTGACTCCGTCGCCGCTCTGACACCAAAAGCCGAAATTGAAGGTGAAATCGGTGATTCTCATATGGGACTGGCTGCCCGTATGATGAGCCAGGCAATGCGTAAACTGGCGGGTAACCTTAAACAATCCAATACACTGCTGATTTTTATCAACCAGATCCGTATGAAGATTGGTGTGATGTTTGGTAACCCGGAAACGACAACCGGCGGTAATGCGCTGAAATTTTATGCGTCTGTTCGTCTGGATATCCGTCGTATCGGGGCCATCAAAGACGGCGATAATGTGGTCGGCAGTGAAACCCGTGTCAAAGTGGTCAAAAATAAAATTGCAGCGCCGTTTAAACAGGCTGAATTCCAGATTATGTACGGCGAAGGCATTAACTTCTTCGGTGAACTGGTTGACCTGGGGGTTAAACATAAACTGATCGAAAAAGCCGGTGCATGGTACAGCTATAACGGCGATAAAATTGGTCAGGGTAAAGCGAACGCGGGTAACTACCTGCGTGATAACCCACAGGCCGCCAGCGAAATTGAGCAAAAACTGCGTGATATGCTGCTGAATGCTCCTGCTCAGGAATCAGCCGAAAAAGAGTCAAACGGTCATGATGAAATGAGTGAGGATCATCAGGAGTTCTGAGTCCGGTAAGCGGATACATTACCCTGAAACGGGAGAGTGCTGTTAAAGCCTCTCCCGTTTTTTGTTTTTTATGGCCGGTACTGGCAGAGTATCACTTTGCGTCAATAACCTATCACACAGGAGAGTCTGGTGCTGTTTACTGAAACTGAACGCCATCCGATGTTTGCTTCTTTACTGGAACGGGCGGTACGGTTACTGGCCCGGCGTGATCATTCCGAACACGAGCTGAAAGAAAAAATCCGTCTTTCGGTGTGGCGCAGCGAGCAGAGAGAGGGCAGTGAGCATACGCCTCCCGATGAAGCGGCCCTGACACAGGTGATAGCCTGGTGCCTGGAAAATAATTATCTCGACGACCAGCGTTTTACCCGGCAATTTATTATCAGCCGTAGCCGCAACGGTTATGGACCACAGCGTATTCGTCAGGATCTGCAGCTGAAAGGGATAGGGCGTGATGATATCAGTCAGGCATTAGCAGAGTCTGAGATAGACTGGCAGCAGCAAGCGGCAGAGGTTGCCGGGAAAAAGTATGGTCATAAATGGCCCTCCGATGCCCGGGAAAAAGCCAGATTACAGCGATTTTTACACTCCAGAGGGTTCCTGATGGAGGATATTCGCTCTGTTTTGGTAAATTTTTCCGGCTGAGTCATAATCCGGTTTTACTTCCCTGTGAAGAAAACTTATCTTATTCCCACTTTTTTGTTCCACTGTCACCGGCGGGCCGCAATGTGCTGGCTGCCCGGACGAAAGGAACATCCGTCAGAGTGATACCAGGATATTTATGAGCAAGAGTACTGCTGAGATCCGTCAAGCGTTTCTCGATTTCTTTAAGAGCAAGGGACACCAGGTTGTAGCCAGCAGCTCCCTCGTACCAAATAATGATCCGACGTTGCTGTTTACTAACGCCGGAATGAACCAGTTTAAAGACGTTTTTCTCGGTCAGGATCAACGCGACTATACCCGTGCAACAACATCACAACGCTGTGTACGTGCCGGCGGTAAACATAACGATCTGGAAAATGTCGGTTATACCGCCCGTCACCATACGTTCTTCGAAATGCTGGGTAACTTTAGTTTCGGCGACTATTTTAAGGCTGAAGCTATCGCATTTGCCTGGGAGCTTCTGACCGGTGCTGAATGGTTTAATTTGCCGAAGGAGCGTCTGTGGGTCACAGTCTATGAGACTGATGATGAAGCCTATGATCTCTGGGCTAACGATATTGGCGTGCCGGCCGAGCGCATTATCCGCATCGGTGATAATAAAGGCAGTGCCTATGCGTCAGATAACTTCTGGCAGATGGGTGATACGGGACCTTGTGGCCCGTGCAGCGAAATTTTTTACGACCACGGTGACCATATCTGGGGTGGCCCTCCGGGCAGTCCGGAAGAAGACGGCGATCGCTATATCGAGATCTGGAACATCGTATTTATGCAGTTTAACCGTCAGCCGGACGGTACTATGCTGCCATTGCCTAAGCCTTCAGTGGATACAGGCATGGGGCTGGAACGTATTACTGCCGTGCTGCAGCATGTTAATTCTAACTACGAAATTGACCTGTTCCGTACGCTGATCAGTGCGGTGGCAAAAGTGACCGGTACCACTGACCTCGATAATAAATCACTGCGGGTTATTGCTGACCATATCCGGTCATGTGCCTTCCTGATTGCTGATGATGTACTTCCATCGAATGAAAACCGTGGTTATGTATTACGCCGTATTATCCGCCGTGCAGTACGTCACGGAAATATGCTCGGTGCCAGCGGAAGCTTTTTCTACAAACTGGTTGCCCCGCTGATTGATGTGATGGGCAGTGCCGGTGATGACCTGAAAAAACAACAGGCTCATGTTGAATCGGTCCTGAAAACTGAAGAAGAACAGTTTGCTAAAACACTGGAACGTGGTCTGACGTTACTGGATGAGGAACTGGCGGCCCTGAAAGGGGATGTTCTGGATGGTGAAACCGTTTTCCGTCTGTATGACACTTTCGGATTCCCTGCGGATTTAACCGCGGATGTCTGCCGTGAACGTAATGTCACAATTGATGAAGCCGGATTCGAAGCAGCCATGGAAGCACAGCGTCAGCGTGCCCGTCAGGCCAGTGGTTTCAGTGCTGATTATAACAATATGATCCGTGTGGACAGTGAGTCAGCCTTTACCGGTTATGACCATTTGCAGGAGCAGTCCACTGTCACGGCTATCTTTGTCGAAGGTCAGCCCGTTGATGCACTGACAGGGTCAGAGCAGGCAGTTATTATATTGGATCAAACACCGTTCTACGGTGAATCAGGTGGTCAGGTCGGTGATACCGGGATATTAACGGCCAATGGTGTCAGCTTTACAGTGACAGATACCCAGAAATACGGCAAGGCTAACGGTCATATCGGTAGCCTGACCAGCGGTATCCTGCGGACAGGTGATAAAGTATCAGCACATGTTGATGAACAACGCCGTGCCCGGATACGTCTGAATCACTCAGCCACTCACCTGTTACATGCTGCATTGCGTGAAGTTTTAGGTGACCATGTGTCACAGAAAGGTTCACTGGTTAATGATAATTACCTGCGTTTTGACTTCTCCCATCCGGAGGCCGTCAAACCCGGGCAGTTACGCAGGGTTAATGAAATTGTTAACGCCCAAATCCGCCGCAACCTGGCGGTAGAAACCGACATTATGGACCTTGAGTCGGCCAGGGCGAATGGTGCAATGGCTCTGTTTGGTGAGAAATATGACCAGAAGGTGCGCGTACTCACCATGGGTGACTTCTCGGTTGAACTCTGTGGTGGTACTCATGCCAGCCGTACCGGAGATATCGGCTTATTCCGTATTACTTCCGAGTCCGGTACTGCGGCGGGTGTACGCCGTATTGAAGCGGTTACCGGTGAACATGCCCTGCAAACGGTATTTGCGCAGGATGCTCAGTTACATGAAATAGCGCAGCAGGTGAAAGCAAACAGCAGTAATCTGAATGAGAAAGTCCGGTCTCTGGTAGAGCAGGTGCGTTCTCTGGAAAAAGAACTGCAGCAGTTGCAGGACCAGCAGGCAGCACAGGAAAGCAGTTCACTGTCAGCCAAAGCGATTAATATCAACGGCGTTAAACTGCTGGTCAGTGAGCTCAGCAATACTGAACCAAAACTGTTGCGAACCATGGTCGATGATTTAAAAAATCAGCTTGGATCGGCGATTATTGTGCTGGGAACCGTTAATGACGGTAAAGTATCGCTTATTGCGGGAGTCACGAAAGATTTAACTGACAGAGTTAAAGCAGGGGAACTGATCGGCATTATCGCCAGTCAGGTCGGTGGTAAAGGCGGTGGTCGTCCGGATATGGCTCAGGCCGGCGGAACGGAACCTGCAGCATTACCAGCGGCTCTGGCAGGGGTTGAGGCCCTGGTCAGCGGGAAATTGTAAAAGAGATAAACAAGCTGCCGGTAGAAATCGCCCGGACCGTTCTCCGGGCGTTTTTTACACGATAAGCAACCTAAAATGATAAAGTCAGGTAGTAATGGTGTATTTCGGCTAAACTAACTATTAGCGAAATGTATTGGCATACTGATTGAATTTTCTGTATCAGTCGTAGTCAATAGATAGTAATGCGTTATACGATGGATTTGCCGGGACCCAGAACTGGCCCGACTCTTTTAATCTTTCAAGGAGCAAAGAATGCTTATTCTAACTCGTCGAGTTGGTGAAACTCTCATGATTGGCGATGAGGTGACGGTCACAGTATTGGGTGTTAAAGGGAACCAGGTACGTATAGGCGTGAATGCTCCTAAAGAGGTGTCTGTGCATCGTGAGGAAATCTATCAGCGCATTCAGGCCGAAAAGACCCAGCAGCCAGACTACTAACATATTCAGCGCCTCGTTTTTAACGAGGCGCGCCTTTATTCAATCCCCGGTCCCTATACTACAGCGATGCATCTTCCTGATGCTGTGCCGTTGAATTCTCACTCCTTTTGGCTTTTAAATGCCCTGATTGACGACTAAACGTGCAATCAGGCTCTCAGCGCTAAAAATTGTTTGACTTATAAGGCGGGGAAAGTAATATGTGCGCCAACGCAGCGACGAAGCGCAGTAACAGGCACAGCGTCGGTGCGGGTAGCGAAGTAACAAGTGGTGAGGTGGCCGAGAGGCTGAAGGCGCTCCCCTGCTAAGGGAGTATGCGGTCAAAAGCTGCATCGAGGGTTCGAATCCCTCCCTCACCGCCATTTATACTGCATCCGTAGCTCAGCTGGATAGAGTACCCGGCTACGAACCGGGCGGTCGGAGGTTCGAATCCTCCCGGATGCACCATCTTTGTGATATTCTGCGTTTATCCTCCCTTGTTATCATTTTCTTTGGCATTTTTCTGACCTGTTCTGGCAGTGCTTTTGACCGGTTTACGGTTAATCCCCCCTGATTTATCGGTTCTGTTTTTATCATTTCCTCAGGGACCGGATAATCACTGCCCTGAAAGATATACTCCGATTTATATTAGACATCAGCCTGTTAGCTATTTTTTGTCGTTAGCATTTACGGTTTACTGCTGACGGCGACAATTCATCTGCATTAATATAAAGTAACGACTTATCGGTTCAGTCTGGAGTGAGTATGTACGATCATTATCACGGACTTATTTTTGATATGGATGGCACCCTGGTCAACAGCGAGCCGGCACACCGTCAGGCCTGGAAACAGGTATTAGCACAGCACCGCCTGGCGTTCTCTTTCGAGCAGATGATTGCACTTAACGGCTCTCCGGGCTGGAAAATAGCTGAACAGATATTGATAGCGAATAACGCGACTTTGGATCCCCGGCAGCTGGCGGCAGAAAAAGATCAGCAACTGGATAAAATCTTACTGACTACCTCTGCACTGTTGCCGTTAATCGGGGTCGCCAGACATTATTATGGCCGCTTGCCCATGGCGGTAGGCACCGGAAGTAACCATCAAATGGCTGATCGCCTGCTGACCCATCTCGGGGTGCGTCATTTATTTAATGTCCTGATTGCTGCCGATGATGTGGAACACCACAAACCTGACCCGCAGACTTTTCTGGAATGTGCCCGGCAGATGGGGGTTGAGGCGGCACAGTGTGTGGTGTTCGAAGATGCCGATTTTGGTATTCAGGCAGCTAAAGCTGCAGGAATGGATTTTGTTGATGTACGCCTGTTGTAACTGACCGCGGTCTCCGGCAGACAGGCAGATAACCGGACGCCGCTGCAGCCTTAGTATCACAGGTTAATACTATTCAGCATTTAGCCTGCCTGTGGCCTTGTGCTGGCAGTCCGGCGTCATGGCAACTAATTTGGTTTACCGTATCTTTTGGTTCATTGCTACACTGCAACCGTACAGAACTATAAGACATAATTATCACCGTGGGAGGTGACAGTGATACCTGACGTATCTGACGCATTAAGCTGGCTGGAAAAGCACCCTGAAGCACTGCAAGGCATCGGCCGTGGAATTGAACGTGAAACGTTACGTGTTCAGCCCGACGGGCATGTATCACAGCAGGGACATCCGAAAGCGTTGGGCTCCTCACTGACCCATGACTGGATTATTACTGATTTTGCCGAATCATTACTGGAGTTTGTGACCCCGGTTGATCGGGATATTAAACATCTGCTGGCATTTCTGCGCGATATTCACCGCTATGTTACCCGTTCGCTGGATGATGAGCGTCTGTGGCCATTCAGCATGCCCTGTATCATTAAGCATCCGGACGATATCACCCTGGCACAGTATGGCAGTTCCAATATTGGTCAGATGAAAACCGTGTACCGTGAGGGGCTAAAACACCGTTACGGTTCACTGATGCAGGTGATTTCAGGACTGCACTACAACTTTTCCCTGCCGGAAGCATTCTGGCAGGCGCGGCTGGGTATCGACAATCTTGCACAGGGTAAAGATGCGGTCTCTGCCGGTTACCTGCAACTGATCCGCAATTATTATCGTTTTGGCTGGATTATTCCTTATCTGTTCGGGGCATCACCGGCAATTTGTGAAAGTTTCCTGCCGCAGGGGAAAGGTGATTTGCCTTTGCAAAGCAATGATAAAGGCACTTACTGGCTGCCTTATGCGACTTCTCTGCGTTTAAGTGATCTGGGGTATACCAACAAGTCACAGAGTGCACTGGGTATTACCTTTAACTCGCTGGAAGGCTATGTCAGCGCCCTGAAGAAAGCGATTAAAACACCGTCTGAGGAGTATGCTAAGATCGGTGTCCGGGACAGTGACGGAAAACGTATTCAGTTAAATACCAATGTGTTGCAGATTGAAAACGAGCTGTATGCGCCTGTCCGGCCTAAACGGGTTATCCGCGCCGGTGAAGCACCTTCTGCGGCCCTGAGCCGCGGCGGTATCGAATATATTGAAGTCCGGTCACTGGACGTTAACCCGTTTACCCCGACTGGAATTAATGAACAACAGGTACGTTTCCTGGATATGTTCCTGATTTGGTGTGCACTGGCCGATGCACCGGAAATGAGTGCCGAAGAACTGCAATGTACCCGTGGCAACTGGAACCGGGTGGTGATGGAAGGGCGTAAGCCCGGCCTGATGCTGAGTGCCGGCTGTGGTGAACAGATCTATTCATTGAACGAGGCCGGTCACAGTATGTTTGCCGGTTTACAGCGGATTGCAAAAGTACTGGATGCGCCAGACGGAAGTACAGAATATCAGCAGGTATGCAGTCAGTTGCTGGCGTCGATTGACGATCCGGAGTTAACCTATTCGGCGAAAATTCTGCGTGATATGCAGCAGAAAGGTCTGGCCGCAGCCGGAACCGAACTTGCAGAAAAATACCGTCAGATGCTGCTCGCTGAACCGCTGGAAGTGTTAACCGAAGAACAATTTAGCCAGCAGGCGCGGGCGTCAGTCATTGCACAGGCTGAAACAGAAGCCAGTGATACACAGAGTTTTGAAGAGTATCTGGCGGGCAGGGAAGGCTGAAAAAAGAAAAGGCCACATCACTGTGGCCAAAGTAACATCTCTGTTGTCAGGGATGATGATAACAAATGCGCGTCTTTCATATACTCAGACGCGGGCCAGAAGAAAAAGTTTCATTGATTGGAAAATTTTTTTAAAAAGAGGTGACCATATGCCATTGTTGGATAGTTTTACCGTTGATCATACACGCATGGCAGCTCCGGCTGTACGTGTTGCCAAGACCATGAAGACGCCACATGGCGATACTATCACGGTGTTCGATTTACGTTTCTGCATTCCGAATAAAGAAGTGATGCCTGAACGTGGTATTCATACCCTTGAACACCTGTTCGCCGGGTTTATGCGTAACCATCTGAATGGCCAGGGCGTGGAAATTATCGATATTTCGCCGATGGGTTGCCGTACCGGCTTCTATATGAGCCTGATCGGTACACCTGCGGAGCAGAAAGTCGCTGATGCCTGGAAAGCAGCGATGGAAGATGTGCTGAAAGTTACCGAGCAGCGTAAAATTCCTGAACTGAACGAGTTCCAGTGCGGTACTTATCAGATGCACTCTCTGGAAGAAGCTCAGGATATCGCACGTCATATTCTCCAAAATGACGTGCGTGTGAACCATAATGAAGAGCTGGCTTTGCCAGCAGAGACCCTGAAAGAGTTACATATCTAGTCTCTGTTTGTTATGACGGTCTGTCAGCCGGTCTGACAGAAAAAAAGGCGGCATGCGTAACAGCGTGCCGCCTTTTTTACCGGGTCCTGTATCAGCCCAGAGATGCCTGTAATGAGGTATGCGGGGTAATTCGCGTCTGCCGGACCATATTGTCCTGCACATCGAGGATTTCGATGGCGTAATGTCCAATCTGTACCCGGGTATTGACTTCCGGAATCTCTTCCAGCACTTCCAGCAGCATGCCATTAATGGTGCGGCCGCCATCTTCCGGCAGGTTCCAGTTAAAGACCTTATTGATTTCCCTGACGTTGGCACTGCCATCGACCAGCACCGAACCATCATTCTGTGGTAACACTTCTTCGGCGAGGGTAGGAGACATGGAGGTCGTAAAATCACCGACAATCTCTTCCAGAATATCTTCTATGGTGACCAGACCTTTGATATCACCATATTCATCGATCACCAGGCCGGCTTTTTTCTTATTGCGCTGAAATTTAACCAGCTGCATATTTAACGGGGTTCCCTGCGGGAT
Source organism: Tatumella sp. JGM94 (assembly GCF_018257595.1). NCBI lineage: Bacteria > Pseudomonadati > Pseudomonadota > Gammaproteobacteria > Enterobacterales > Erwiniaceae > Tatumella > Tatumella sp. JGM94. The sequence continues at coordinate 14,491 of NZ_JAERJN010000005.1, forward strand.
AAAATAGATTTCATCGGCAGCCCGCAGCAGGTTTTCTTTGGTGAACTCTTTTTTCTCTGTCATCATCCGCCAGGCCTCGCGGACCCTCAGCATGCCGACGGCATCATCGAGGGTATCGCGGAACAGGACAATTCTGCCATGGGGTGAATGTGTCAGCTGGCGAATAACTGATTTCCAGTCATCATTGACGTTAATGCCGACAATCTCATTGCGCGGCACCATAATGTCATCCACGGTGACTTTTTCCAGGTCCAGTACGGATAACAGCATGTCCTGGTTACGCCGCGACATCAGGGTGCGTGATTCATAGACAATGGTACGCAGTTCTTCTTTACTGAGCGCTGAACTGGCGGAGCCGCTGGTTTTAATCCCGACCATCCGCATCAGGGCACGGGTGATTGAATTCAGCAGCCAGACGACAGGCATCATAATAATCTGTAACGGAGCCAGTAAAAAGCTGCTGGGGTAGGCGACTTTCTCCGGATAAAGTGCGGCAATGGTCTTCGGTAAGACCTCGGCAAAGACCAGCACAATAAAGGTCAGTACTCCGGTGGCAATCGCCACACCGGCATTGCCGTATAAACGTATACCGACAATAGTCGCAAGTGCTGAAGCAAGAATATTGACCAGGTTGTTACCGATCAGCACCAGGCTTATCAGCCGGTCCGGTTTGGCGAGCAACTTCTCAACTCTTCTGGCCGCCCGGTTACCGTTTTTGGCATTATGTCGCAATTTATAGCGGTTAAGTGTCATCATGCCGGTTTCTGAGCCCGCAAACCAGGCAGACACCAACACCATAATGACCAGCGTAATAATTAGCGTGGTGGTTGAAACATGTTCCAACGCGATATTTCCTTTATTTTAATAAATTAACGGCTTAGCAGGTGCTGAAGGATCCGGCTGCCAAAATAGGCCATGGTCAGCAGCACAGCGCCGCTGCAGTTAAACCATACCACGCGGCGACCGCGCCAGCCTTCATGATAATGGCCCCATAACAGGACGATATAGACAAACCACGCGAGCAGAGAAAGCACCGCTTTATCGATGTTTTCCGCAGAGAACAGGTCACGCATATAAAATAGGCCACTGCACAGGACCAGCGTCAGCAGCACCACCCCCACCTGGGTAATATGGAACATCTTACGCTCTATCACCATCAGCGGCGGCATATCATGGCTGAATGCCAGCTTTTTATTTTTCAGCTGGTAGTCGATCCAGGCCAACTGTAATGCATATAACGCCGCGATGATTAGCGTGGCATAAGCAAATAATGCCAGCCCGATATGCAGCATAATGCCCGGGGTGGTTTCAAGGTGGGTAAGAAAGGCATTGGGGACAAAGGTGGCAAATGCCAGATTAATCAGGGCGAAACTGTACACAAAAGGCAGCAGCAGCCAGCCGCGATTCCGTGAGGCAACGATGGTCATCACCGCACAGATCATCAGGCTGACCAGTGAACCGATATTCAGCAAACTAAAGTTTTGTTCTGCATTCAGAATAAAAATTCGTTGCTCAACCGCGACACCATGGCAAATCAGTGCCACAACCGCCGATAGCATCGCCAGCCGCCGCCAGCCGCTGCTGCGTGTCAGCAGGCTCGGGATGATCAAAGCAAGACTCAGTGAATAGGCAAGGAGTGCCACAATCGCAAAAACTGACATATATAGGGTATCGTATTCGTCATCATATAGGGTTCAGACAGGCAGTATAGCGTTAGCCGCGACTTGCGCCAAACGATCTGAAGGTCAATTGCAGAGATCGGCAACGCTTCATGTTATACTGCGAGGAAAATGTCGCCGAGGCGGCTTCGCAATATTTTCTGAGTGAAAGGTAATGTTTGATAATTTAACCGATCGTTTGTCGCAAACACTGCGCAATATCAGCGGCCGCGGAAGGCTGACAGAAGACAATATTAAAGACACTCTGCGTGAAGTACGTATGGCGTTACTGGAAGCTGACGTTGCTTTACCCGTCGTCCGTGAATTTATCGCGCGGGTGAAAGAAAGCGCAGTCGGGCATGATGTTAATAAAAGCCTGACCCCGGGCCAGGAATTTATCAAAATTGTCCGTGATGAACTGATCGCGGCAATGGGTGCTGAAAATAACACCCTTAACCTGGCAGCTCAGCCTCCGGCCGTGGTGTTAATGGCGGGTCTGCAGGGTGCCGGTAAAACGACCAGTGTCGGGAAGTTAGGCAAATTTCTCAAAGAAAAGCACAAGAAAAAAGTATTAGTGGTTTCTGCCGACGTCTATCGTCCGGCGGCAATTAAACAGCTGGAAACCCTGGCTGAACAGGTAGGTGTTGATTTCTGTCCTTCAGATGTCACACAGCAACCTGTCGATATCGTCACTCATGCATTAAATGAGGCCCGTCTGAAGTTTTATGATGTGCTGCTGGTAGATACCGCCGGTCGTCTGCATGTCGACGAAGCGATGATGGACGAGATTAAGCAGGTACATGCCGCGATTAACCCGGTAGAAACCCTGTTTGTTGTGGATGCAATGACGGGGCAGGATGCGGCCAATACCGCCAAAGCCTTTAATGAAGCCCTGCCGTTGACCGGGGTCATTCTGACCAAGGTGGATGGTGATGCGCGTGGCGGTGCTGCCTTGTCCATTCGTCACATTACCGGTAAGCCGATTAAGTTTATGGGGATGGGCGAAAAAACCGAGGCACTGGAAGCATTTTACCCGGACCGTATTGCTTCGCGGATCCTCGGTATGGGCGATATGCTGTCGCTGATTGAGGATATCGAAAGTAAGGTTGACCGCGATCAGGCCGAAAAACTGGCCAAAAAACTGAAGACCGGCGATGGCTTTGATCTGAATGACTTCCTGCAGCAGTTAAAGCAAATGCGCAATATGGGCGGCATGGCCAGCCTGATGGGGAAACTGCCGGGTATGGGCCAGTTGCCGGATAATGTGAAATCGCAGATGGACGATAAAGTGCTGGTACGTATGGAAGCCATTATCAATTCCATGACGCGAAAAGAGCGCGAAAAGCCGGAAATTATTAAAGGATCACGTAAACGTCGTATTGCCACGGGGTGTGGTCTGCAGGTACAGGATGTTAACCGTTTGCTGAAACAGTTTGATGATATGCAGCGAATGATGAAGAAAATGAAGAAAGGCGGCATGGCCAAAATGATGCGTGGCATGAAAGGTATGATGCCGCCAGGATTTCCCGGCCGTTAAGCCGGAAAAGTAAAAGTCCGAACTGTAATTGACTTACAGGTTGCTTTTTACTCCAAAACGAGTAAAATTTTCGGGCTTTTTATATTGCACCCGGGCCCCGCCCCTCGCTGGGGTCCGGGTGTTTTATTAACTAAAGAGGATGTTATGGTAACAATTCGTTTGGCTCGTCACGGCGCTAAAAAGCGTCCGTTCTATCAGGTTGTCGTTACTGACAGCCGTAATGCGCGTAATGGTCGTTTCATTGAGCGTGTTGGCTTCTTCAACCCGGTTGCTTCTGGTCAGGCCGAAGCAGTGCGTCTGGATCTGGACCGCATCGAACATTGGGTTGGCTTAGGTGCCACAGTTTCTGACCGCGTTAACGCGCTGGTTAAAGAAGCAAAAAAAGCAGCTTAATCTGTCACGGTGGCGAACATGAGCATGACCGGAAAATCTACCGCGCAACCTCCGATTAATTCCCTTATTTTAGGAAAAATGGGAGCGGCCTACGGTATTCGTGGTTGGCTCAAGGTGTTTTCTTCCACCGAAGATGCTGATCGCATTTTTGATTACCAGCCATGGTTTATTCAGCGTGCCGGTAAATGGCAGCAGATTGAGCTGGAAGGCTGGAAAAATCATAATCAGGACATGATTATCAAAGTCAAAGGCATTGATGATCGTGATGCGGCGGCGCAATTAACCAATTGTGAAATACTGGTTGATGCCACGCAGTTGCCCGCGCTGGAAGACGGTGATTATTACTGGAAAGACCTTATTGGTTGCCAGGTAATGACCGTTGACGGTTACGAAATGGGGAAAGTCATTGATATGATGGAAACCGGATCGAACGACGTGTTAGTCGTAAAGGCAAATCTGAAAGATGCTTTTGGCGCGAAAGAGCGGTTAATTCCGTTTCTTTATGAACAGGTTATCAGGAAAGTCGATCTCACTACTGGCACAATTGAAGTAGACTGGGATCCTGGTTTTTGATCTCCGGAGATAACGGTAACCCAACGGCGAACGCTATGTGGATTGGTGTGATTAGCCTGTTTCCAGAGATGTTTCGTGCGATTACCGATTACGGGGTAACTGGCCGGGCTGTCAAAAATGGTCTGCTCAGTATTCAGTGCTGGAGTCCCAGAGACTTCACACATGACAGGCATCGTACTGTCGACGACCGCCCCTACGGTGGCGGGCCGGGAATGCTGATGATGGTACAACCCTTACGGGATGCTATCCATGCAGCCAAAGCAGCGGCAGGTGAGGGCGCTAAGGTAATTTACCTGTCACCTCAGGGGCGCAAACTTGACCAACAGGGGGTTTGCGAACTAGCGACGGATCAGAAATTAATTCTGGTCTGTGGTCGTTACGAAGGTATTGATGAGCGGGTAATAGACGCCGAAATTGATGAAGAATGGTCAATCGGTGATTATGTGCTCAGTGGCGGGGAACTGCCGGCAATGACGATGATTGACTCGGTGGCCCGGTTTATTCCGGGAGTACTGGGAAAACAGGCATCGGCTGACGAAGATTCGTTTTCTGAAGGATTGCTGGATTGTCCGCATTATACCCGGCCTGAAGTGTTAGAGGGTGTGGAGGTTCCGCCGGTTTTACTGTCGGGCAACCATGCTGAAATTCGCCGCTGGCGCATGAAACAGTCGCTGGGTCGCACCTGGCTGAGAAGACCTGAACTTCTGGAAAACCTGGCTCTGACTGAAGAGCAAGCTAAATTGCTGCGTGAATTTCGTCATGAAAATCAGCAGCAGCAACATGATGATACGGAAGAATAGTCTTCCCTGAATATCAGTTTACCCAGGATAAGAGATTTAATTATGAGCAACATTATTAAGCAAATTGAACAAGAACAGATGAAACAGGATGTACCTTCATTCCGTCCGGGTGATTCCGTGGAAGTGAAAGTATGGGTCGTTGAAGGTTCTAAAAAACGTCTGCAGGCATTTGAGGGCGTGGTTATCGCAATCCGTAACCGCGGTCTGCACTCTGCATTCACTGTTCGCAAAATGTCTAACGGCGAAGGTGTTGAGCGTGTATTCCAGACTCACTCACCGGTAATTGACAGCATTACTGTCAAACGTCGTGGTGCTGTACGTCAGGCCAAACTGTACTACCTGCGTGAGCGTACTGGTAAGGCTGCTCGTATCAAAGAGCGTCTTAACTAAGGTATCGCTAACGCGACATCTGAAAGTTAATAGAGAACAAGGGGTTGACCAATGGTCAGCCCCTTTTTTTTATTCATTATTCTGTGACCAGCAATCACAACTGTTCAGTGTTATTTAATCGTTCAATTTTTGCTATCAATCAGGCCAGGTGCCATGACAGAGTGTTATAATATAGCAATAACTGCCGTGAAATCAGGTAACTCACCTGCACGGCCCGTCACCCGCCACCGCAGGTGATGGGGACAACGATTACAGGAACGGTCTATGAGTGACGGTAAAACATTAAAAACCCGCCAGGGTGAACATCAGCTCCACCCGGAAACATTAATGACCAGCTACGGCTATGATCCGATGTTATCCGAGGGGGCGGTGAAACCCCCGGTGTTTCTGACGTCCACATTTATTTTCCGTACAGCAGAAGAAGGGCAGGCATTCTTTGATGTCGCCAGTGGTCGTAAGCCCGCGCCTGAAGGCAGCAGAGAAGGGCTGGTCTATTCCAGGTTTAATCACCCGAACAGTGAAATCGCAGAAGACCGGCTGGCCCTGTATGAAGGCGCGGAGCGCTGTGCTCTTTTTTCGTCGGGGATGTCGGCAATAAGCTCGGTACTGCTGACTCTGTGTCAGCCGGGGGATGTGGTCTTAAAAACTCAGCCGTTATACGGTGGTACTGAAACTCTGTTTAATAAAACACTGGCTGGTCTGGGGATCAGCAGCAGTCCGCTGAGCAACTCGCTGGATTATCCGCAGATGCTGTTATCTGCCAGGCAGGCGGCGACCGGTGGCCGTATCAGCGTGATTTTTGCCGAAACACCGGCTAATCCGACCAATTCACTGGCGGATGTTCGCTTACTGGCGAAACTGGCGGATGAGCTGGAAACATTACAGGGTTTCCGGCCAGTGGTGGTGTGTGACAATACGCTACTGGGCCCGGTCTTCCAGCGCCCTCTGGCGCTGGGTGCAGATATCAGCGTTTATTCCCTGACGAAATATGTCGGAGGTCATTCGGATCTGGTGGCCGGTGCCGCGATGGGCAGCCGGGCACTGATGGCACCCATCCGCCAGATGCGCAGCGCGATTGGTACTCAGCTGGATCCGCACTCCTGCTGGATGCTGGGCCGCTCACTGGAAACACTGCAGTTACGCATGGAAAAAGCCAATAATAATGCGCAACAGGTAGCTGAATTCCTGCAACAGCACCCGAAAATTACCGCAGTGAATTATTTGCCCTTTAAAGACGCCACCACCGCTGAAGGTAAACTGTTTGCTGAGCAATGTCAGGGGGCGGGCTCAACCTTCTCGTTTGATGTCGGTCATGGCCGGGAAGAGGCATTCCGTTTTCTGAATCACCTGCAGATTTTCCGTCTGGCGGTCAGTCTGGGAGGGACCGAGTCTCTGGCCAGTCATCCGGCCACTACTACCCACTCAGGTGTTGCCCGGGAAACCCGTGAAGCTTTTGCTATTTACGATACCACTGTACGGGTGTCGATTGGTATTGAGCATCCGGCGGATTTAATCGCCGATTTGCAGCAGGCGCTGGATGCTCTGACGTCTGACTGAGTCGAAAAAATCAGGGCCGGTTATTGTGACCGGCCCTGAGATCAGAGTGTATTAACGGGCAACAATAAAACGCTGCTTATCGTCAATATAGCCTTTTTCACCCGCAGGTGCTTCCACCGAGCCGAAGTTCATCTGAGCACGCAATGTCCAGGATGCCGGTATATTCCAGGTCTGCCGGACATCGTCATCTACCAGCGGATTGTAGTGCTGTAGATTTGCCCCGATACCTTTTTCGGCCAGAGCCAGCCAGACGGCATACTGGGCAATACCACTGCTCTGTTCTGACCAGACTGGGAAGTTATCCGCATATGCCGCAAACTGCTGTTGTAATTCGCTAACCACCTGCTGGTCTTCAAAAAACAGTACTGAGCCTGCCGCAGCGGCAAAACTATCAATTTTTTTATCGGTCGCTGCAAATGCATCCGCAGGAACACGTTTTCTCAGCTGTTCTTTGGTCAGGGACCAGAAATGTTTGTGTTGTTCACCGAGCAGAATCAGGGCCCGCGAACTCTGGGAATTAAACGCAGACGGTGAATTTCTGATTGCTGTCTGAATCAGGGCAATAACATCATCTTCTGCCAGTGGCAGTGCCGGACCCAGTGCATAAATAGTTCTGCGTTTTTCAGCCAGTGCATTGAAACCTTGTGACATATGATCTCCTTACTCTTGGGATAACCATTCCGGTATCAGTTCCGGGAGTGGTGAGGATATAAGCTGTCGGAACACAGGATAGCTCATTGCCGGTAGCTCTACCTGTTTATCTTAAGTAATAAACCCGGCGAATAGCATTAAATGTCAGGGGAGCCATTAGTTTAGCTATACTGTTAGCGCAGATTCCGTTCAAAGGATCAATTTAATTAACCTTTACGTGATGCGAATCAAGGCTTATCTGCAGCAGGTCAGTTAACCTTGTGGCCAGCAGATATTACGTGGTCTTTTTACCCTTTTAACAGGAGTTCCATTATGAAAGCAGCAGTCGTTACTAAAGATCATAGTGTTGAAATTGTTGATAAAAAGTTACGTCCCCTGGAGCATGGCGAAGCGCTGCTGCAGATGGAGTATTGCGGTGTGTGTCATACGGACCTCCACGTTAAAAATGGTGATTTTGGCGATAAAACCGGGGTTATCCTCGGTCATGAAGGTATCGGGATTGTTAAACAGATTGGTCCGGGTGTAACCTCGCTTAAACCCGGTGACCGGGCCAGCGTCGCCTGGTTTTTCCAGGGCTGCGGCCACTGTGAATACTGTGACAGTGGTAATGAGACTCTGTGTCGCAGCGTAAAAAATGCCGGTTACAGCGTGGATGGCGGTATGGCCGAAGAGTGCATTGTGGTGGCAGATTATGCGGTGAAAGTACCGGAAGGCCTTGACCCGGCGGCCGCCAGCAGTATTACCTGTGCCGGGGTTACGACTTATAAAGCAGTGAAAGTGTCTAAAATTCGTCCCGGACAGTGGATTGCGATTTATGGCCTGGGCGGGCTGGGTAATCTGGCATTACAGTATGCAAAAAATGTATTCAATGCCAAAGTCGTGGCGATTGATGTCAATGAAGCACAACTGGAGTTTGCCCGTGAAATGGGGGCAGACCTGACCATCAACCCTCTGAAAGATGATGCTGCCAAAGTGATGCAGGAAAAGTTCGGCGGCGCTCATGCGGCGGTAGTCACTGCGGTAGCAAAATCGGCGTTTAACTCAGCAGTATACTGCGTCCGCGCCGGTGGCCGTGTGGTTGCTGTCGGTCTGCCGCCGGAAGCTATGAGTCTGGATATTCCCCGTCTGGTTCTGGACGGTATCGAAGTTGTCGGGTCACTGGTCGGTACCCGTGGTGATCTGGCGGAAGCCTTCCAGTTTGCCGCTGAGGGGAAAGTAGTACCGAAAGTCGAAAAGCGTCAGGTTGAAGATATAAATACTATTTTCCACGAAATGGAGAACGGGAAAATCAAAGGCCGGATGGTGATTGATTTCTGTTCGCACCAGCATTAAGGGTAATCCGTAAGCGGTGTCAGGCACCGGAAAAGGCTCTGACCACAGGTCGGGGCCTTTTTTTTGGTTATCACTCTGCGCTCAGGCGATGCTCCGGGGCAGATAGCGTATTAATAACGGCTCACAGTTTCTGCCAGTTCAGACTATTTTGGTCAGACCAGTTTGTCGGGAAAAGTAATATCATTCACAAAACTCATATGAAGTCTGTGATCTGTGCTGAATATACTTAACAAACGTTTTACCCGGTCGTTAGGATACCGCTGACAACACTGCGTTAACATCAGCAGAACACTTATCTACAGACTGACCGGCAGCCTGATCTATTCAGGAGGAGCTAATGAATAAATCGCCAGAAAAACTCACTGATATGCTGGTGAATCGCCTGCAGCTATTGATTAAACAGCAGTCGCTGCAGGCAGGGATGCGGCTACCTTCTGAACGTCAGCTGGCCAGTGATTTGCAGGTTTCCCGCGCATCTGTACGGGAAGCGCTGCAAAAACTGAATAGTGCCGGGATTGTCTGTACTCAGCGCGGCGGTGGCACCTTTATCCGCAAGCAAATCACCCCCTGGTCTGAACGGGTGATTGTCGAGCCTCTGAAAGCATTACTGAGAGATGACCCGGAATACCGTCTGGATATTCTCGAGGCCAGACATGCGCTGGAAGGCGGAACGGCATGGCATGCCGCGCTGCGGGCGACAGCAGAAGATAAGCAGCGCCTGCAATACTGTTTTGATGCCATGAGTGAGTTACAGGCCGGCAGTGATGCCAGTCTGGTCGCTCAGGCGGATGCACGGTTTCATCTGATGATTGCAGAAGCGTCTCATAACGCGGTGTTGTTACAGACTATGCGCGGACTGTTCGATTTATTACACAGTTCGGTGTTACAGAGCCGCCAGCAAATGTTTGCCAGGCAGGATATTGTTGAGCAGTTGTGCGGACAACACTATCAGCTGCTGCAGGCTATCCTGTCAGGCGATGCTGCAGCGGCAAAGAATGCCGCTAACTGTCACCTTAGTTTCGTGCATAAAACCACCCAGCAACTCGATGAAGACTATGCCAGACAACTCAGAATCATTCGTTTGCCTGACGATCTTCCGCAAAGCCCAGAGAATTGATCATGATTATTTCTGCTTCATCTGATTACCGCGCCGCTGCTGAGCGACGTCTGCCGCCCTTTCTGTTTCATTATATTGATGGTGGTGCTTACAGCGAATACACAATGAAACGCAATACGGATGATCTTTCGCAAATCGCCTTACGCCAGCGAGTCTTAAGGAATATGTCATCCCTGAGTCTGGAAACCCGGCTGTTTAACGAAACATTATCAATGCCGGTGGCTCTGGGGCCGGTGGGTCTGACGGGAATGTATGCCCGCCGCGGAGAAGTACAGGCAGCCAAAGCCGCTTCGGACGCCGGAATACCTTTTACCTTGTCGACAGTCTCTGTTTGTCCGATCGAAGAAGTGGCGCCGGCGATGTCCCGGCCAATGTGGTTCCAGTTATATGTCCTGCGCGATCGCGGATTTATGCGTAATGCACTGGAAAGGGCAAAAGCAGCCGGCTGTACCACCCTGGTCTTTACGGTAGATATGCCCACCCCCGGCGCACGTTACCGTGATGCTCATTCAGGAATGAGCGGGCCGTTTGCAGCATCACGGCGTTACTTACAGTCGGTTCAGCACCCTCGCTGGGCATGGGATGTGGGTGTACTTGGCAGGCCCCATGATCTCGGTAATGTATCGGCTTACCTGGGGAAACCGACCGCACTGGAAGACTATATTGGCTGGCTGGCGAAAAACTTTGATCCGTCGATTTCCTGGAAAGACCTGGAGTGGATCCGTGATTTCTGGGACGGTCCGATGGTGATTAAAGGCATTCTGGATCCTGAAGATGCAAAAGATGCCGTCCGTTTTGGTGCTGATGGTATTGTGGTATCGAATCATGGTGGCCGGCAACTGGATGGTGTCTTATCGACGGCGCGGGCAATGCCGGCCATTGCTGATGCAGTAAAAGGTGATCTTACCCTGCTGGCAGACAGTGGTATCCGCAACGGTCTGGATGTGGTGCGGATGCTGGCACTGGGTGCAGATACCGTATTACTGGGCCGGGCATTTATTTATGCACTGGCTGCCCATGGGCAGCAGGGTGTGGAAAATCTGCTGACGCTGATCGCGAATGAAATGCGTGTGGCGATGACACTGACCGGGGCTAAATCGGTGAGTGATATCAGCCGGGAATTACTGGCGGCTAATCACCTGCTGGTGGGATAAATCGTAAATGCAGGCCGCAGTTTGTTACTGCGGCTATACTTAAGTTTTACGAACCTGAACCGGAGGAACTGATGACTATTCATAAACAAGGCTCGGCCCATTGGGAAGGTGATATTAAGGGCAAAGGAACGGTAAGTACCCTCAGCGGCGCTCTGAGCCAGCAGCCTTACGGGTTTAATACCCGCTTTGAAGATAAGCCCGGTACTAACCCCGAAGAACTGATTGGTGCAGCCCATGCCGCCTGCTTTTCTATGGCTCTTTCCCTGATGCTCGGACAGGCAGGTTATACGCCGAAAAGTATTGATACCGTTGCCGACGTGTCACTGGATAAAAAAGGCGAAGGCTTTGCGATTACCCGTATCGCGCTGGCCAGTGAGGTCGAATTACCGGGCATTGATGAGAAAAAATTTGAAGAAATCATCCTGAAAGCGAAAGCCGGATGTCCGGTATCGCAGTTACTGGATACGGAAATCACCCTCGACTACACGCTAATGAACTGACAGTGATATGTGCCCGCGCTCAGCGGGCCATTATTCTTCATTTTCCGTATCTTCCTTCACCTGACGGATAAGCCGTTCCCGGCCAGCCAGCGGGCTCAGTGCTGTACCCTTTACCGGACGCCGCACCCGGGTTACGCGGGCAGGATCGGCAGCAATAAATTCAAAGGTCGGGGCATAGTAAAATGGCAGCCAGCCACCGAATCCGCTTTCCCATTCCCAGCGGACAGGGCAGGGCCAGAGAATCTCCTGATACAGCAGATAATATACCCAGCGCCCGGAGGGTTTACGCGGCCGGGATTTTTTTGTTTTCATCTGTTACCCCGGGTCAGCAAAAAGAGTCACCGCACAAATCGCGGGTGACAGACCGCAGCCGGTTTATTGTGGCTGACGATCACGGTGAACTTCTCCGCAGATCAGTACCGCATGGGGGCGCACTTTATGTATGCGGTCGGCCATCTGCTCACAGCTGACCTGGTCCGGAAATATATGTTCAGATACGGGTAATGCATCACAGGCATCGTTACCACAGGCACTGACTAATAATACAAATCCGATTAACATGACTGGCTCCTTAGCGCGGTGTCCTTGTATCGTGATGACCGGAATCTCAGTATAGCATTGTGATTGGTAACATTTTGCTAATCGACTGTTGCTGCCGTTGTCACTGTTGTTTTGTATAAAAAAACTGAAAAAGACGGCGGTTATTCTGCCAGAGATTAAATAACTGCGTTACACTTCCGCCCTGTATATCGTTAATATTATTTCTACAGGTAACATTATGAAAGAAACCAGTTCTCAGCCGATACAGCACCTTAATGAAGCGATCTCCCAGCCCGCACAGCATCCTAAACAGGCGGCATTGCAGTTAGTTATTGAACTGGTTCGCGCCGGAAAACTGAGTCCGTTACAAGGGGATGCTGCCAATATGATTTCGATTTATGAACAGTTCAAAACCCATTTTGAACAGGAACGTGATCGCTGAAACGCCCTGATTTCTCGCGGGCAGGTTGCGGCCTGTCCCCGGTGCCTGCATGCGGTTACAGGGCCGACAGATAGAAAGCCGGTACCAGTGCTATCAGATTATTTAGTGTATGTAAAAATACCGGCAGCGCCAGCCCGCGGCTTTTCAGTCTTGCCCAGCACAGCAACAGTGAAAATAACGTTAATGCGGCCACCGACTGCCAGTGAACATACTGGGTATGCATGGCAGCAAACAGTAAAGACGTCAGTAACATGGCGGCAAAACGGCTTTTCGGAGCCCACAGCAGAAACGTTTGTAATAAAAAACCGCGAAATAATACCTCTTCAAAAACCGGCGCCAGACAGACTGCGGTGATTAACAGGATAAGCTGTGAACTGCGGGGCTGATTTGCCTGCTCGGATAGCCAGATTTCGGGCAGCAGATATTGTGTTTCTGCCACAATCAGTAGCAACAGCAGCAGACTGAATAGCAGTGTTTGCCACGGCTGCAGTGTGCTGAAAGGAATATCGTTCCGGCGCTGACAATAAAAACGGTATAACGGATAAATCACCGCAAATTCAAACACGCAGAGTACCGGAACCAGCAAACCGCTGGCCCGCAGGGCGGCAAAATTAGGAAACAGCGTAATCATCAGTGTTATCAGGTAGTAGATAACAAAACTACCCAGATAAAACGCAGTCAGTGTAATTTTATCTGATTGAGTGTTCATTGTTCGCCCGGTAGTAGGAATCTTCTGAATAGTATCAATGGCACAAATCACTGTCGAGTCAGGCGATGCAATCACCGCCGGGTTTTGTTAATGCATCGGTACAGGCTGAGGTTATAATCACATCTGAGTCTGCCCGGGTCTGCGGGCCAGGTTGTAAAGGTAATATCCGTCCTTTCGGCGGGGGATTTTGTACCATAGATGTTATTAGATGAAGGGCTGTGCCCTGCAATATCAGGACCCGGTAGCGATGTAAAGGCCCGCAACTGTATTACCGGTCCTGTACCTGAGGAATAAAGATGAAAACATATGGCAGAGTATTACTTATCACTGGCTTTCTGTTACTGGCGGGCTGCCAGTCGTCCGCTAAGCCATCACAGACAGCCTATGTCCCTGATGATGATATGTGTGGTGCTTCTGATTATCAGCAGTACCTCGGTAAACCACTGTCGTCGGTGAATAATCTGCGTTTTGATAATCCGGTTCGGGCAATTGGCTATCATTCTGTGGTCGCCATGGATTTTAACCTGCGCCGCCTGAATTTCTTTGCTGACAGCCAGGGAATGATCAGCAGGGTATACTGCGGATAAAAGTGCTGCTGTCATCAGAAAGTCATTATTCACCTCTATACTCTGATGCTGTTCGTTATCAGATGTATTTCCCGCTCCGGCGGGCTTTTTCTGGCGCATCACTTCTGTCACTCTGTTATCCGCAGGGTGAACTTACGTTATTTTCAGCCCGTTTCTGCGTGACGTCCGCCGTTTACCATCACTTTTTTGTCTGCCCGCTGTAAGATAATTGTCAGGTTGTATGTCATAAAATCAATGGCCCGTTGAAACGGATAATTCTTATCATCTGCGCGGATATACTGACGGCGATTTCAGAGAACAATTATCAGCGGGGTCATTATGTTACGTTTGATTAAAATTTCTGCAGTGCTGGGCGTTGTTGTGATGCTTAACGGTTGTATTTTCCCGCCGCCGGGTGGCGGGGGCTGGGGAGGCGGAGGGCCTGGCGGCGGCGGATGGGGCGGCGGCGGGCCTCACTATGGCGATAACGGACGCTGAATAACTGCCGGCAGATAATTGCCGGAGGGCACCCTGGATACCAGGGCCCTCCGGAGATAATATCGCATCTGATCTTTTCTCACCGTTCTGCGTGGCATGATCTGCTGGTATGTCTGCCGCTGACCTGTCGCAAGCAATGATTTCCCGCGAACCCCGTCTTTTTTTGTTTTTTTCTCCTCGTTTGCCAGCCATTTAGTAAAAAAATCTGCATTTTTATTTATTTAATGTTACCGTCAGCAGCAGATAATGCTGAGGTTAATTATGAACAACCTAATCGCTGAGCTGTTAATCAAACTGGCAGAGAAAGACGAAGAGTATAAGCTTCAGACCGAGCGAATGGCAGCTATGGAAGTGATTTTATCGCTCATGCTGGAAAGTTTACCTGCGGAGACTGTTTCTTTATTTGAGGAAAAGTTTCAGCAGCAGCTATTGAGTAATAATGATCCATTTTCAATAAAGGCTGAGTCTTTTTCATATAGCCGTTGCCTGGACGCTATATCGGCAATAAAATATCCGTTGTCTGACGGATAATAGCTGTTAAATTACGAATAATATGACTTCCCGCAACACGGGGGGGCTATGGCTATCCGGCCGATACTGTTATTACAGGAGTAAGTAATGAATAAACTGATCAGCAGGTTAATACTGTGTGGGTGCTGCGTCACGGCGTCAGTAACAGCAACTGCAGCCGAAAAAACAGCACAACAACAAAAAATGACTGACTGTAATCATCAGGCCAGTTCTCAGAGCCTGAAAGGGGATGCCCGTAAGGGTTTTATGAGTACCTGCCTGAAAAAAGAGAATAACAAAGCTGGTCTGACCACACAGCAGCAAAAAATGAAAACCTGTAACGCTGATGCCAAACAAAAAGCATTGAAAGGTGATGCGCGTAAGTCATTTATGAGTAGCTGCCTGAAAAAAAGCTGAGTATACCCTTGTTGCTATGATGTCTCTGACAGACAGTCTCAGTCAGAGACTGTCTGTCAGATTTTTATTTGTAACATTTATTCTGTGATATATATTCGCACTTGCGGCTAAGAAAATCTTCCGTATTACCCTAAAATTCCGCCGCAGTTTAATTTACCGCTATTTAATTACGGTAATGCTTTGCTTATTCTCAGCATAATTAAGGAAGAGAACGATGGCAGCGCTTATTATTATTTGCGTTTTTTTTATCAGTGTATTTTATGCCCATTCCCGCGGAAAAATAAGACAGAAGTTTTCCAGGCAATTATTTGATCATTCAACCTTTATGGCCCCGGTAAACATGTTTATGACCGGGTTCTCGGCATTGCCATCAAAGCAGGCATGGTTTCCCGCAGATACGTTTGCTGAGCTGCAGCCTTTACGTGATAACTGGCAGGTTATCAGAGATGAAGCGGTGAACCTGCAAAGCCATATTAAAGCCGCGACGGCAAACAACGATGCCGGTTTTAATACCTTCTTTAAGCGCGGCTGGAAGCGTTTTTATCTCAAATGGTACGGTGATGCACACCCGTCCGCTGAGCAGCTTTGCCCGGTGACCACCCGGCTGGTCAGTTCTATTCCCTGTATCAAAGCTGCAATGTTTGCAGAGTTGCCCGCCGGCAGCTATTTAGGCAAACACCGCGACCCTTATGCCGGATCAGTGCGTTACCATCTGGGGTTATCAACACCGAATGATGAACAGTGCTTTATTGAGGTCGATGGTGTGCGCCGTAGCTGGCATGATGGTGAGGCGATGATTTTTGACGAAACTTTTGTTCACTGGGCACAGAATGATACCGGACAGACCCGCATTATTTTGTTCTGTGATATAGAAAGACCGATGAAATGGCGCTGGGCGCAGGCAGTAAACCACTGGGCAGGACAAACATTAATGTCAGCGGCGGCATCGCCTAATGATGATAGTGACCGTACCGGCACCATTAATCGGTTATTTAAATACGTAAATGCCGCCCGTGATGCGGGACAAAGACTCAAAAAGCGGAACCGTAAACTTTATTACCTGCTGAAAAATGGTGTGATTACACTGATTTTTCTGGGACTGATTATCTCGGTCTTTAAACACTGGTGATCCGTGTTGCTGGATACTTTGCGGTATCCGGCAATACACAACCGCTATTTTTTACTTAATGCTTCTGATTTTTCGATACATTTCTGCATTGCCAGCATAATAGCTGAACGGAAGCCCTGACTTTCCAGAGTCTGAACCGCTTCGATAGTGGTGCCGCCGGGCGAACATACACTGTCTTTTAACTGTGCCGGATGCTGCCCGGTTTCCAGTACCATCTGTGCTGCCCCTTTGACGGCCTGTGCCGCGAAAGAATAAGCCTGCTGCCTCGGCATCCCGCCCAGAACGGCGGCATCCGCCATGGCTTCAATCATCATAAACACATAGGCCGGTGATGATCCGCTGACGCCGACGACCGGATGAATCAGGTATTCGCTGACCTGTTCTGCTTGACCGAAGCTGCGGAATATTTCGAGGATCGTTGCGGTTTCTTCCGGACTGACCAGGGCATTCGGGGTGACCGAGCTCATTCCTTCACCGACTAATGCCGGCGTGTTCGGCATGATACGGATAATTTTACGATCATGACCAAGGATATCGGCTAAGGAATCCAGAGTGACACCGGCTGCAATCGAAACCACCAGGGTCTGTTTACTGATCTGCCCGGCAATGTCGCCCAGTACTTTACGGATAACATTGGGTTTCACTGCCACGACCAGAATATCCGTTTCGCGGGCAATCACTTCGGCACTTTCGGCAGCATGCAGACCATACTCCGCGGACATCTGCTGGTTAGTTGCCACTTTACGGTCAAACACCCAGATATTTTCCGGCGTAATCACCTGGCTTTTAACAATACCGTTAATGATTGCTTTGGTCATATTACCGCAACCGATGAAACCAATTTTTTTATTCAGCATTACCTGTCCTTTGTTGTCGTCGGAAAGCCGCAGTGTGCCTGCGTGATATCAGGTTATCTTTTCCCGGGGGCTGACAGCAACCGGTAAACGGATAAACAGTTGTCCCCGGTGGCCATAATAGTCCACAATTCCGGCTCCGTCCCTTTAGGAGGTATTATGGCTATCTGGGTTGACGCTGATGCCTGCCCGACAGTAATCAAAGAAATACTGTATCGCGCAGCAGAAAGAACACAAACACATATTACTTTTGTCGCTAACCAGTCACTGCGGCTGCCGGCATCACCCTGGCTGCACAGTCTGCGGGTCGCCGCGGGGTTTGATGTGGCCGATAATGAAATTGTCCGCAGGCTGATCCCCGGTGATTTGGTGATCACCGCTGATATTCCTCTGGCGGCGGAAGTGCTGGAAAAAGGGGCTGACGCGCTGAACCCGCGGGGAGAGCGCTACTCTCCGGCGACGATCCGCGAACGCCTGACAATGCGTGATTTTATGGAAACGCTGCGGGCCAGTGGCATTCCTTCCGGCGGTCCGCCGGCACTGAATCAGAAAGACCGGCAGTTATTTGCGAATGAACTGGACAAATGGTTCAGACAGCCCTGAGGCTGCCTGAAACCGGGACGACAGGGGGGAGTTACAGGAAACTATCGTCGTCATCATTAAAGCTGTTATCACCAAAGAAGCTGTCAAAGCCACCGCCGTTATTATTATCATCCCAGCTGGCATTGTCTGCAGGATGCTCGTTGCTGCCGTAATTAAAGGTATCCAGATTCTGATCGTAATCCGGCGTTTCCGGCGGTGCTTCATTAATAATGTTTACAATCTCTTCCGGCTGAGAATGGTGGAACATGCTGGTCAGCATATCTGCCAGTACCACCCCGCCGGCAACACCTGCAGCAGTTTGTAATGCCCCCCCCAGGAAGCCGGTAGTACGGCCCGCTGCCGGAGGTGCAGTGTAGGCTGGTTGTTGCTGAGGCTGCTGTGGTGCCTGTTGCGGATTACCCCATGCTGACTGGGCTGGAGCCTGCTGGCGTTGCTGTGAGTTGCCACCGCCAAATAAACCGGCCAGAAAACCACCACTGCTCTGAGGCTGCTGCTGTTGTTGCAGCTGTTGTAAACGGGTTTCCAGCCCGGCGACCTGATCATTCAGCTTTTTCAGTGCTGCTTCCTGAATAAGTAACGCCTGTGACATATAGTAGGCTGCTGCAGGCTGGTTTTGCAGATGGTTTTTGATTAACTGTTCTGCCCCGGGGTCTCGTGGTCCGCTTTGGGTTTCTGCCTGTTGTAAACGGCTAAACAGACTATCAATCAGTTTTTGTTCTTCGCTCTGCATGGTGAAACCTCTTTTTATCATCTTTATTACACCCCGGCTGTATATCAGTGAGGGTGGTTGTGACTGTCTGTGACTCCGGGTGCCGGTGTTGGTCACTGCTGTTACCTGCACCCTGCAATTATTGTTTGGTGACTGCACCCTGTTAAACAGTTATGCCGGAGTTATATATGGGGGTGCCGGCCGGTAAAGTAAATGCAAACGCAGTAAAAAAATATTGCGGTATCCCGCCCGGCCACAAATATCGATGTTTTCCGCCGCTGGCGGTTGTCGGCGGGTGGCTGTCAGGGGCAATTCCGGTTATCATGCACAGGTTTACATCCAGTCACTTTAACTATCCCGGCGGAGGATCGGTCTTTATGTCATTACCCATCTATCTGATAGGTGCGCGGGGTTGCGGAAAAACAACCATCGGCCATCTGTTATCACAGACACTGGGCTATGCATTTAATGATACGGATCATCATTTGCAATCGTCGCTGCAATGCACCATTGCCCAAATTGTTGCCGAACAAGGGTGGGAAAGCTTTCGGGATAAAGAGTCAGCATCACTGATTCAGGTGACGACGGCATCGGCAGTGATTGCAACCGGCGGCGGTATTATCCTGCGCCCGGAAAATTGCCAGCATATGCGTGAACATGGCCGGGTTTTCTGGCTGAAGGCTGAACCGCAGGAACTGGCTAAGCGCTTAACGGTGGATCCGGAAGCCGGACAGCGTCCGACCCTGACAGGCAGACCGATCACCGAAGAAATGAGCGATGTGCTGAAAATCCGCAGTCCGCTTTATTCATCCACAGCTCACCATATTATTGATGCTTCCCGTCCTCCTCAGGAAGTGGTGGATAATATATTGCAGGTATTATCACAACAGCGAGCCGGTTAGCCTGCCCCGGTTCGCCTTTCTGCCGGTAGCCTGTTATACCGGCCATTTTTCCGCAGTTGTTCTCTGGTCTGCTATTTTAAAGAAACTTTGCCCGTTCCTGATACCAGAAACCAGCCGAAACTGCTCTGTCAGCTCTGAGCGGTAGCGGAAATGGTTAAGCTGATGATGTGGCTGATTATTTACGTGACAAGTCGATCTGACAGCTTTTACACTGTCTGCAACATCCTGCTGACGATTAAGGAAACTGCATGCTGAAGTCTAATGAGTACTTTGAAGGTAAGGTCAAATCGATTGGTTTTGAAAACACCCTGTCAGGCAGCGCCTCTGTCGGTGTTATGTCTGCGGGCGAATATACCTTTGGTACCGGTAAGCCGGAAGAAATGACGGTTGTCAGTGGATCACTGAAGGTATTGTTACCGGGTGAAACCGAATGGCGCTGGTATGAAGCAGGACAGGTATTTAATGTGCCGGGGAACAGTGAGTTTTATTTACAGGTTGCTGAAGACAGTGCTTATCTGTGTCGCTATCTGTAAATGATGGTACGCCATGCTCTGCCTGTGCAGGGCATGGCGCAGTGATCAGCGCCGGGCTTCGCCGCCCAGGGCTTCCACCAGTGCTTCGGTAAACATCGCCAGCTCACCGGTCATCAGGGTAAAATCCGCATCAAAGCGTAAGGCCTGATCTTCCCGGTCGATATCATCATTTTGTTCACGCAGCGTTTCGCTGAATTTCAGCCTTTTGAGTGAACCGTCATCACAAACCATAAACTGTAATCGCTCCTGCCAGTCGAGGGCCAGTTTTGTCACCCGTTTTCCGGCCTCGATATGCAGGGCAATTTCGTCACTGACCAGCGCCTGTTTTTTACAGCGGATCACGCCACCTTCTTCCAGAGTCGCTTTCAGTTCGGCTTCATCCAGCAGGGTAAAACCTGCCGGCAGGCTGCCGGAACGTACCCATTCGGTCAGCGTCAGTTCGACGGGCGTTTCCAGTGTCAGCGGGACAACCGGCAACGAACCGAGGCTTTTGCGCAACAATGCCAGCAGGTCTTCTGCTTTTTTGGCACTGGCGCTGTCGACCATAATCAGCTGGTGTCGGGTATCAATCCACAGCCAGGTCTGGCTGTAGCGGCTGAAAGCGCGCGGCAACAGGCTATGGATCACTTCATCTTTCAGGGAATCTTTCTCAGTTTTTTTCAGCTTACGTTGCTGGGTAGCTTCCAGATGACTGATTTTGGCCTCAAGGGCTTGTTTGATCACCGGGGAGGGCAGGATTTTCTCTTCTTTACGGGCGCAGAGCAGCATCTGACCGTTACTGACATGGACCAGTGCGTCGGCCTTATCATTCAGTGGTGCTATCCAGCCGGTTTTTACCTGATCCTGGCTGCCACAGGGGGTGAAACTGCATGCCTCCAGTTGCTTTTCCATGTCATCGGCAGACAGCGGGATTTCACGGTTGAGACGGTAAACCATCATATTTTTAAACCACAGCATCTGAGTTCCTTAAGCCAGCATTTTCCGGAATGTCTGACAGATGATACCCAATCACTGGCCTGGTTTCAGCAACTACTGTAATAAATAACAGTATCTGAAGGGGGCAGGTGATATAACCGGCGGATAAATATCACCTGCCCGCGGGCTTATTCCTGACTCATCAGTAACGCATCGTGCGGCGCCTGTCGGCGCTGGTTGCTGGTCAGTCGGAAGTACAGATAACCGGCCGCCATGATCACCACAAACAGCAGTGCGATGACCGGGTTAAACCACACCATTGAAACCAGGCAGATCACTGCCAGCAGCAGGGCGATCGCCGGGACCAGCGGGTATCCCGGCGCACGGAAACTGCGAATCATGGCCGGTTCAGTGCGGCGCAGGCGGAACAGGCTCAGCATACTCATGATATACATAACAATGGCACCAAAAACGGCCAGAGTGATCATCGCGGCGGTCAGGGACATGCCCTGCAGGTGGATCCAGTTATCGCTGAAAATAGCGGCAATACCTATTACTCCACCGGCGAGGGTTGCCCGGTAAGGCGTCCTGAAACGGGACAGTTTCGCCAGCGGCCGGGGCAGATATCCGGCACGGGCCAGGGCAAAAAATTGCCGGGAGAACCCGAGAATAATCCCGTGAAAACTGGCCACCAGACCGAACAGACCAATCCATACCAGCATATGCATCCAACGGGAATGTTCACCGACGATCATTTTCATTGCCTGTGGCAGCGGATCATTAATATCGGACAGCTTACGCCAGTCTCCGGCTCCGCCAGCCAGCAGCATCACGCCTATTGCCAGTACCACCAGGGTCAGGATCCCTGCAATATAAGCCCGCGGGATATTTTTACGCGGATCTTTTGCTTCTTCGGCGGCCATGGCGGCACCTTCAATGGCCAGGAAAAACCAGATAGCAAAGGGAATTGCTGCAAAAACCCCGCTGATGGCCTGCAGACCGAAACCATCTGCACCGGCCCAGCCATGGGCTGTAAAATTGGTCAGGCGGAACCCCGGAGAGACGACCCCCATAAAAACCAGTAATTCGATCACTGCCAGGATGGTGACAATCAGCTCAAACATAGCGGCCAGCTTAACGCCCAGAATATTGAGGCTCATAAATACCAGATAAGCAACTACCGCTGCAATTTTCGGGTCCAGAGCCGGAAACTGGACATTCAGATAGGCACCGATAGCCAGTGCAATCGCCGGCGGGGCAAAGACAAATTCGATCAGCGTCGCCAGCCCGGCAATCAGGCCGCCGGTTTCCCCGAATGCTCTGCGGCTGTAGGCAAAGGGGCCGCCCGCGTGAGGGATAGCGGTGGTTAATTCGGTAAAACTAAAAATAAAGCAGCCGTACATCAGGGCTATCAGCAGTGTGGTCATCAGAAATCCCAGAGTACCGGCGACACCCCAGCCATAACTCCAGCCAAAATATTCGCCCGAAATCACCAGGCCGACGGCAATTCCCCATAAGGAAAAGGTGCCGAGGGTGGGTTTGAGTTTTGTTGTCATGTGTCTGTCCCCGTCGTGTGTTGGCACTCCGCCGATACTCTGTCCGGCGCAATAAGCTGTCTGCCGGATAATGCCGCGCAGCGGGGGGCAATACCTGACCGCAGTTGTCACAATTCTGTCATTTGAAGTCAACTTCCTCCCGCGACCGGCAAACATTGTCGTGCAAAGCCAGGTTTTGTTACTGGCGGGTCAGGAAACCGGCCCTTTATCGCAGGCATGCTTACGCAGGGACTACGGACTCAAACAACGACCGGGGTGTTGATAATGGAAGTAAAACAAAATGATTCGATGACAGATCAGCAACTGATGCAGATAGCCAGTAAAGCCTTATCCGCGTATCCGCAACTGGCTGACGGTGAGCTTTCGCTGATTTGTCGTTCTGAGAATGCCACCTTTCTGCTGACAGTGGCGGGCCAGCGCTATGCCCTGCGGTTACACCGTGCCGATTATCATGATAAAGCAGATATTGTCAGCGAGTTACTGTGGCTGGATGCCCTCAGAGACAGTGGTATTGAGGTGCCGGAGGCGGTCTGTGACGGGCAGGGTGAGCGGGTACAGACCATCAGCACCCCTGATGGCAGTGTGCGTCATGTGGTGATCTTTTACTGGATGGCCGGTGAAATGCCGACCACCAATGTTGATCCGGCCGCATTCCGTGCCCTCGGTGAGGTCACTGCCGGGCTGCATCAGCACAGCCGCCAGTGGCAGCGTCCGGAGGGATTCCGTCGTATCTGCTGGGATCACGATAGCATGGTGGGAGAGCACGGACACTGGGGGCGCTGGCAGGATGCTCCGCGGCTGGCCGCCAGTGATCATCCGCTTATTTTTCAGGCGCTGGACAAAATTAACCATCGCCTGACGGCCTATGGTCAGCAGCAACAGCGTTACGGACTGATCCATGCGGATTTACGTCTGACTAACCTGCTGCATCATCAGGGCCAGACCAGAATTATTGATTTTGATGACTGTGGTTTTGGCTGGTATATGCATGATCTGGCTGCAGCCATCAGTTTTTGTGAGCATCACCCGCGGGCCGCAGACTGGATTGATAACTGGCTGACGGGTTATGAAAAAAGCGGCCATATCAGTGACCAGGATATGGCGATCCTGCCTGATCTTCTGATGCAGCGCCGCCTGCAGTTAAGTGCCTGGATGGGATCTCATGCCAGAACAGAAATGGCCCGCGGACTGGAACAACACTGGTCAGCAGACACTGTCCGCCTGTGTCGCCGTTATCTGGAAACGGATCGCTGGCCGGTGGGGCAGTAATGCACCAGCTCAGTGCGCTGTGCCGTGACGGGGAACGCTGAACCGCCGGGGCTGCCGCAATACGGGGTTTTTACGCTGGTATGTAAATTGCATCACCTGCGATAGTTCAGAATATATCGGGGGGATCATGGAACAGCCAGTTGCGCTTTTACAGCAGAGTTCGCAGGCCGTTTGCGGTTTAATCAGCGGCAACCGCGGAGTACTGGCCGCCGCGGCCACCGGTCTAAGTGATTTTATTTGCGGGCAGGGCGGCGATGCAGACAGAATTTTCGGGCTGAGTGGTGTGGATCCGGAGTTACTGGGCAGCCCGACCCTCAGTCTCGGGCTGGTGAATTATTGCCGCGTACTGGAAGAAGCTGCCCGTCACTCTGCCAGTGACAATTTTGGTTTGCATTATGGCCGCCAGTTTAAACCTCAGGCACTGGGACTGATTGGCTATATTGGCCTCTGCTCGCCGACACTGGATATTGCCCTGCACAATGTGGTTCAGGCATTTCCCAGCCATCAGCACGATACTCTGGTCCGGCGGGTAGATAAGGGGGATCACTGGCGGCTGGATTATCAGGTACGCCACGGGGCTATTCTGTGCCGCCGTCAGGATGCAGAACTGACGATGGGGATGTTTATGAATCTTATCCGCCATTCCGCCGGCCAGCACTGGGCCCCGCGTGAAGTCCATTTCGAACACTCCCGCCCTGAAAACTGGCACGAGCACTGCAAAATATTTGATGCGCCGGTCTATTTTGACCAGCCTTATAATTCATTACTGATTGCTAAACGTGACCTGCAACGCAGCATGCCGGATAACGATCCTATGTTACTGATGGTTATGCAGGATGCTTTGCAACGCCTGAATCTGACCCGTGAAAGTCAGGGGCTGACCGGAAAAGTTCGTGCGGCTATCCATCTGTTACTCAGCAACGGAGAACCGGCACTGGAAACCGTCGCGGAGAATCTTGGTCTGTCTGCCTGGACTTTACAACGCAGGTTACGGGAGCACAATGTGAGTTTCTCTGTGCTGGTGGATAATGTACGCAGCGAACTGGCGACCCATTATCTGCAACAGAAATCCCTGTCCGTATCGGCGATGGCGATGTTGCTGGGGTATTCTGAAGTGAGTGCTTTTTCCCGCGCCTGCCGGCGCTGGTTTGGTATCAGTCCCCGTCAGTGGCGCCGCCAGGAAAACCTGACGGCGGAAAGTCAGTGATTTCAGGGCGCCG
Source organism: Tatumella sp. JGM94 (assembly GCF_018257595.1). Taxonomy (NCBI): domain Bacteria; kingdom Pseudomonadati; phylum Pseudomonadota; class Gammaproteobacteria; order Enterobacterales; family Erwiniaceae; genus Tatumella; species Tatumella sp. JGM94. Next base: position 39,525 of record NZ_JAERJN010000005.1, read on the forward strand.
GTAATTCCAGTTTACTGTAGCCCAGTCCGTTCACCTTGATCACTTTAATCTGCAGCGGAATACGCTCTTTCATGGCCTCGACATGGCTGATGACTCCGATGATTTTTCCGCTGGCATTGAGGCTGTCCAGTGCATCCAGCGCTATATCCAGGCTGCCCGTGTCCAGGGTGCCGAAGCCTTCGTCAAGGAACAGCGACTCAATACGGTTTTTGTCACTGACGAGATCCGATAAGGCCAGTGCCAGTGCCAGGCTGACCAGAAAACTCTCCCCGCCGGACAGGGTACGGGTATCCCGCTGATTATCGGCCTGCCAGGTATCAATCACCGATAGCTCCAGGGCATCGGATGCCTGACGCTGTAACAGATAACGGCCATGTAAACGTGCCAGTTGCTGGTTAGCCAGCCAGACCAGATGATCCAGTGTCAGTCCCTGGGCAAAGCGGCGGAACAGTGAGCCGGTGGCTGAGCCTATCAGACGATTAAGCTGATCCCAGTCGGCCAGCAACCGTTGTTGCTCATGGATCTGAGTCAGCAACTGCTGTTGTTGCTGACGGTAACGGTCATCGGCCTGTAACTGCTGACGGATTTCCCCCTGCTGATGCAGATTATCTTTTAACTGTTGCTGCAATTGCTGTTGCCGCTGGCTGAGAAGATCGCCATCGTCATGGCTGTCCGCCGGGCGCTGTTGCCGGTGTTGTGTCAGTGCCTCCGTGGCCTGCCGGAGCAGAATGTCAGTCTGGCTGAGGGCCTGTTCCCGTTGCTGCAACTGGCTGCGTAACTCACTGGCCTGCTCACTGTCCAGTAAGGCATCGGTAAATGCCTGCTGGCTGTCGAACCCTTGCTGTTGCAAAGCCGCAGAGAACTGTTGCTGACAGTGTTCAGTCTGTTCCCTGAGTTGCCGGACCTGCAGTTCCAGCTGGTGATGCTGACCGGTTATCTGACTCAGCTGATTCTCTGTCTGCTGCCATTGTTGCTGCAGGGTGCGGGTTTGTTGCTGCTGATGCTGAACCTGTTGCTGCAGTGTCTGGCGGGCCTGTTCCGTCTCCTGATCGCCAAATAATTCTCTGCGCTGTTTCCTGAGGGTGGTCAGCTGTGATAACTGCAGGACCAGTAGCTGCTGTGCCTCTTTCAGTAACTGCTGTTGCCCGTTAATTTCCTGTTGCAGGCTGTCCAGTGCCGTTGTCAGACGGATATGTTCCGGCTCACTGTCGCGGAGTTGCTTTTCGTTTTCCTGCCAGTCACGCCACAATGCCTGTTGTTGTGTAAACCACCGGGCCGCAGCGCTGGCATCATCGGGCAGGGTTAGCTGATAGTGGCTGAGGTCGGTACGTAATTGTCCGGCCAGCGACTCCGCCTGTTGACCGGCCAGCTGACTGCGGGACTGGTGCTCCGTGGCCGTCTGCCGGCTGTTATCTAATTGCTGTCCCAGCAGTCCGGATTGTTGCTGATGCGCCTGTCGTTTTTCTTTACTCTGGTAGAGAGCATCCCGCGCCTGCTGGCTGGCGGTTGCTGCCTTTTCACGTTGTTGTAAACGCTGACGGGCCTGTGATTCACCGTGTTCAGCGGCCTGAATATACGCCTCCAGGGCTGCACTATCGCTGAGATCACAGTCCAGTTGCGCCGTTTGTGTCAGTTGCTGCCACTGTGTCTGCAGAGCTGCCAGCTGGCCGGTCAGTTTTTCTGTGTCGTGGTTTAATTGCTGTCCGCGATCCGCGGCCTGGGCTAACCGGGCTTTACACCCGGTTCCCTGTTCCCGTAGTTCGGCGACAAGGTTTTCCAGCCGGCGTTTCTGTTGCAGGTTTTCATCCGGTTGCAGCTGGCTGTACTGCTCTGCTGCCGGATGGGCAGATGATCCGCACAGGGGACAGGGCTGCCCCTCTTCCAGTTGCTGACGCAGTGCTGACAGATTAATAATTTTTGCTTCCAGCTCACACAGCGTTGTGATGGCCTGTAATTGTTTTGTCTGTTCTGTGAATGACTGTCGGCAGCGGACCAGGGTCTGTTCATCCTGGCTGATTTGTTGCTGCAGGGCTGCCTGTTCAGCCTGCAGGCGAGTAAGTTGCTGCTGCACAGGCGCTGCGCCGGAGGCCAGCCGTAATAACTGCTGGTGGCGGGCACGTTGTGTCTGATATTGCTCCAGTGTCTGGCGCAGTTGCTGGCTGGTGATATCGTTTTCCAGGTGTGCCTGCAGGGTTTCACAGCGCTGTAGTTCGGCGGCAGCCGCAGTGGCGGCCTGCTCCAGCGGCGCGGCATTACGGTTCAGGGCTGTCAGGGCTGTCTGCTGCTCTGTTATCCGCTGTTGCAAAACAGACAATTGCTGTTCTGCCTGGCGGGCACTCTGTTGTTGTTGCTGCCACTGGGTCTGCTGGTGCTGCCAGACGGACAGAGAAGGGCCATATCCGGCAATCTTCAGATGTTGTTCACGCCAGCTCAGCCACTGGCTTCGCCGGGCTGTCAGCACCTGCAATTGGTGCTGCCCGGCAGTATGCTGCTGCTCAGACTGTGCCAGCGTCTGTTGCTGGTGCATAAGCTGCTGTTGTGTGGTATCGGATAACTGTTGCTGTGCAGTGATTTTCTGGTCGAGAGGGATCACCTGTCCGGTCAGCAGGCTCTCCAGTTGTTGCTGTTGTTGTTGCAGTTTCTCCAGCCCGGATTCGCTGTTTTCATGCTGGCGGTGTGCCTGTTGCTGAGCGGCTTCGGCCTGCTGCCGTCGGGCAGCGGATACCTGCAAAGCTTCCGTCTGTTGCTGTTGTTGTTGCAGATAACGCTGCAGTTGTTGCCAGTTATCCCGGATTTTTTCGGCCGGTTGATTGTCAGCCAGCCGTTGCCGTATCGGCTCTGCCTGTTGCCATAAACGGCTGGTTTCCTGATGCTGCTGTTCGCGTTGTTGTTGCTGGCTGACCAGTGACTGATCCTGCTGTAGCCAGTGCTGTGCCTGGCTGATACGCTGGCTGTCTTGCTGTAATTGCAGTTCACTCTGTTGCAGCAATGTCTGCTGTTCAGTGATCTGCCGGCGGGTCTCTTCATCCAGCAAGACGACGCCGGAGACCCCGGCCTGCAGGGTATCAAGTTGCTGTCGCAGCTGTTTATGTTTTTCAAATACCGTCTGAGATATCTGTCCGTAAATTTCGGTGCCGGTCAGCTCTTCAAGCAACTCGGCTCTGTCTGCTGAAGGGGCATTCAGGAAGGCGGCAAACTGCCCCTGGGATAACATCATTGAGCGGGTAAAACGCTGAAAGTTCAGTCCGGACAGTTGCTCCGTCAGCCGCAATTTGTCCTGAATTTTATCAGCAACAATGACGTTATCGCTGCAACGGGCCAGTTCGACACGCGGTGGCTGCAGCTTACCGTTATGCTGTCCGCGGGCACGGTTCTGGCTCCAGAAGGCTCGCCAGGCTTCACCTTTAATTTCGAATTCGACTTCCGCCAGACATTCACTGGTACCCCGTGTCATCAGCTCGTTTTGTGCCGGGGTAATACTGCCGAGGCGCGGGGTCTGGTGATATAACGCCAGACAAATGGCATCCAGCAGGGTGGTTTTACCCGCCCCCGTATCACCGGTAATGGCAAACAGTCCGTTACCGGCGAAGGGCGGCTGCCGGAAATCGATAGTCCACTCGCCACGCAGAGCATTGAGGTTTTTAAAACGCAGAGTCAGTATTTTCATCAGCAGTCCGGCTCCTGTCCGGTATGTTGCAGCTGTTCCAGTGTCTGACGGTAGAGGGTCATCAGCCGCAATTGATCCTGCTGCGACAATTGTTCCTCTGCCGCCAGGCGGCGCTGAAATACCTCTTCGGGGGTCAGTTCATTCAGGGTTTCATTATTTATCCGGCGGATCCCGGCAACGGAACGGTCGCGACTGCGCCGGAGTAACAGCACTTCTGCCGGCAGCCCGTCGGTGATAGCTTCAATACGCTGTTGCAGGTCACTCAGGTATTCCTGCTGTGTCACTTCAATATCCAGCCACACTGGCCGGCCATTACTGTCAGCGGTTAACGTGTGCAGCTGCCGTTCTATCTCTTCCAGTGAACCTTTCACTGTTTTCATCTGCTGAAAGCACGGGATCGGCAGGGGGGTGACCGTTAATGGCTGACCCTCGCCGCATTCCACCAGGCAAACACTTTTTTCATCAGCCGGTTCATCAAAGCTCAGGGCTATCGGCGAACCACTGTAGCGAATATGAGCCTGACCAGCGACCTGTTGAGGGCGATGAATATGCCCCAGGGCGATATAATCGGCCGGCGGAAAGGCCGATGCGGGGAAAGCATCCAGGGTACCGATATAGATATCCCGTACCGAATCACTGCTGCTGGTGCCCAGCGCTGTCAGGTGGCCGGTGGCAATAATAGGTAATGCTGGCAGGCCCAGAGAGGTACGTAGATCCAGGGCCGCCCGGTAGCATTGCTGATAATGATCAGTTATGGCCTGCAACAGATTTTGCTGTTTCTGGTGACTGTCCAGCCCTGCCTGACTGAGCTGGATATCCCGTGGCCGTAAATAAGGGATTGCACACAGGATAGCTGCAGGCTGTTGCCGGGCATTTTTAAGAATAACCAGCTGCTGATCAACCTCTTTTCCGGCGCTGGCGATGACCCGGGTATTCAGGCAGGCCAGCAGTTCCCTTGACTCATTGAGCATAGCGACCGAATCATGATTCCCGGCCAGAATCACCAGCTGGCAGCCGGTTTGCTGCAAAGCCACCACAAAATGGTTATATAGCTCACGTGCATAACTGGGCGGGGAGCCGGTATCGAAAATATCTCCGGCAACAATCAGTGCGTCCACCTGATGCTGAGTAATTTGCTGTAATAACCAGTCAAGAAAAGACTGATGCTCAAAAGCCCGGCTACGGGTATAAAAAAACTGGCCCAGATGCCAGTCAGAGGTATGGATAATCTTCATAATACTCCCGGTTTCACCCTGCTGACGGCAGTATACCCTGTTGTCAGTCGCGAGATAAAAAAAGCGTTACCCTGGCCAGTGGCCGGGCCGGAAACGGCAGATAACCAGGGTAATTGTATTATCTCGCTAAACTAATAAAGACAGTAATAGTTAATGTTTATTATCAGTCAGTCGGAAAATAAGCTGGCATTTATTCATAAAACTGTCATAAAACTGTCTCATAATGAGGCCGCAACTTCGGAAATGCCCGGAGATATCCGCTGGAGAAACAATGGCTAAACGCATTCTGGTCGTAGAAGATGAAGCTCCTATCCGCGAAATGTTATGTTTCGTGCTGGAGCAGAATGATTATCATCCTGTCGAAGCTGAAGATTATGACAGTGCAGTTAAAAAACTGATTGAACCCTGGCCGGATTTAATTCTGCTGGACTGGATGTTGCCGGGAGGCAGCGGAATTCAGCTTATCCGCTACCTGAAAAAAGAGGCCATGACCCGCGATATTCCGGTGGTAATGCTGACAGCGAAAGGAGAAGAGGAAGACCGGGTGCGCGGGCTGGATGCCGGCGCTGATGATTATATGACTAAGCCATTTTCCCCGAAAGAATTGATCGCCAGAATCAAAGCCGTTATCCGGCGTATTTCACCGATGGCCGATGATGAGTTAATTAATATCCGGGGGCTGACACTCGATCCGACATCTCACCGGGTTATGTCCGGCGAAACTCCGGTAGAAATGGGGCCGACGGAGTATAAATTACTGCACTTTTTTATGACCCATGCGGAACGGGTATATAGCAGGGAGCAGCTGCTTAACCATGTGTGGGGAACCAACGTGTATGTGGAAGACCGGACAGTTGATGTCCATATCCGGCGACTGCGTAAAGCCCTCGAAGTGACCGGCCATGAGCGTATGGTACAGACAGTCCGTGGGACAGGATACCGGTTCTCTGCCCGTTACTGAATGGAGTGTGACTCGTGCTGGACAAACTTTCGTGGCGCACTCTGATCCTTGAGTTTTTGCTGGCCTGTGTGGCGGGTGCAGTTGCCGGCCTGCTGACAGGGCAACTGGCCTGGGGCCTGCTACTGGCGGTGGTAATATTACTTTTCTGGCATTTTTTCCAGCTGATGCGGCTGTCTCACTGGCTGTGGGTTGACAGAACCCTGACTCCGCCGACCGGGAAAGGCAGCTGGGAACCATTGTTCCATGGCCTTTATCTGATGCAGGCGCGTAACCGGCGGCGGCGCAGTGAACTGAGAAATCTGATCAAACGTTTTCGCAGTGGTGCTGAATCTCTGCCAGATGCACTGGTGATGACCACCGAAGAGGGTAATATTTTCTGGTGTAACGGGCTGGCGCAGCAACATCTCGGCCTGCGCTGGCCGGAAGACAATGGCCAGAACATTCTTAACCTGTTGCGTTACCCTGAATTTTCGCGTTATCTGCAGACCAAAGCCTTTGATATGCCCTTCACCCAGCAGCTGAACAACGGTCACCATATGGAGTTCAGAATTATGCCTTATAGTGAAGGACAGTGGCTGATCAGTGCCCGCGATATGACCCAGATGCGTCAGCTGGAGAATATGCGGCGTCACTTTTTTGCTAATGTCAGCCACGAGCTGCGTACCCCGCTGACGGTCATCCAGGGCTATCTGGAAATGATGGAAGATAAGCAACTGAACGAACAGATGTACCATAAAGCAGTCGTTACTATGCAGGAACAGTCACGGCGTATGGAAGGCCTGGTCAGGCAGTTAATGACCCTGACAAAAATAGAAGCAGCGCCGGTACTGAATATGAAAGAGGTGATTGATGTCCCTGCCATGTTGCATATGCTGCAGCAGGAAGCGGAGACACTGAGTCATGGCCGGCAGCGGGTACATTTTTCTATTGATGAAAGCCTGAAAGTATTTGGCAATGATGAACAGCTGCGCAGCGCCATATCGAATCTGATCTATAACGCTATCAGCCATACTCCCGAAAATACCGGTATTGAAATTATCTGGAAGCGCAGTACCGGCGGGGCGGTTTTTTCCGTCTCCGATAATGGTCCGGGCATCCCGGCAGAGCATATCCCCCGGCTGACAGAGCGTTTTTACCGGGTGGATAAAGCACGGTCGCGTAATACCGGCGGCAGCGGACTGGGGCTGGCAATAGTCAAACATGCGCTGGGTCATCACGGCACACGGTTATCAATTACCAGTGACCCCGGCCGTTGTACCTGTTTTAGTTTCTCCCTGCCTGCCCGGTTAGTTGTTAACGCGGACAGTATGGCCACTGACAGTTGACATTGACGACATGCCACTGAGGTGGCATGTTTTACGCGGTTTCCCGGACAAACCGACCGACTTTATCGTGGTATTTTGTATGAGCCTGCCAGCACGGGTACCAGTACACCGACGCCCGCGGATGAAAAATATTCAGGGGTGATGAGTTTTATTCAATTGATGACGGTACCTTGCCATGGGATTCTGAACTTAATATAGCCATCCAGATGGCTTTTTTAGGGTAACTTTCCGCCAATTGCCGGAACCAGGAGAATAATTATGCAAAGAGATCACGCCCCTTTTCGTGCCGATATTGCAGGCAGCTTTTTGCGCCCTGAGTCGATAAAACAGGCACGGGCACAATTTTCAGCAGGAACCCTGGATGCCGAAGCATTACGTCAGGCAGAAGATGCCGCGATCCTTGAAGTGGTACAGAAGCAGCAGGCTGCCGGATTACAGGTCGTAACCGACGGTGAGTTTCGCCGGGCCTGGTGGCATTTTGATTTCTTTGAAGGACTGGAAGGCGTCGAAGCCTTTGAAGCCGACCAGGGTATTCAGTTTAACGGGGTGGAAACCAAAGCCCGCGGGGTACGTGTGACGGGTAAACTGGGCTTTAAACAGCATCCGATGCTGGAGGATTTCCGATACCTGCAAAGTATTGCCGGTGACTCCGTTGCTAAAATGACTATTCCCAGTCCGAGTGTGTTGCACTTTCGTGGCGGCCGTCGCTATATCGATGAACAGGTGTATCCTGATTTAACAGAATATTTTGATGATTTAGCCACCACCTGGCGGGATGCTATCCGCGCCTTTTATGATGCCGGCTGCCGTTATCTGCAGCTTGATGATACGGTCTGGGCTTACCTCTGTTCGGAAGAACAGAAAGCACAGGTCCGTGCCCGCGGTGAGGATCCGGAGCTGCTGGCGGCGACCTATGCCGGTGTACTGAATAAAGCGCTGATCGGTAAACCTTATGATTTGACCGTTGCGTTGCATATCTGCCGGGGTAACTTTCGTTCGACCTGGATCTCTGAAGGCGGGTATGAACCTGTGGCAGAGGTTTTATTCGGTCAGGTGAATGTTGATGCTTTTTTCCTGGAATATGATAACCAGCGTTCCGGAGGCTTTGAACCACTAAGGTTTATTAAACCCGGTCATCAGCAGGCAGTGTTAGGCCTGATTACCACTAAAAATGGCACACCGGAAGATCCCCGGCAAGTGAAAGCCCGTATAGCAGAAGCGGCCCGCTATCTCAGTCTCGATCAGATTTGTCTCAGCCCGCAATGCGGATTTGCCTCCACTGAAGAAGGCAATACTCTGACAGAAGACGAACAATGGCAAAAAGTCCGTAGTGTGGTAAAGATTGCCGGCGAAGTCTGGTGATCTTACCGCAATATAATGCACAAAAGGCGCAACTGCGGCGCCTTTTGTGTATCAGCCATAGAATAAATGCATATATTTGTCGGAAAGAGAACAAATAATAAACATATCATCGTCCTGAACCTGCGGGTAATCCCGTCATATTCACTGCTTTTCATTTTATATATGACATATCCTACTAGTTTACTGATCTGATATTGCCTTTCTTCCCTATAAAAGTTTTACTTATGGGCGTTGTCATTCACTTCCGGTGAAAAAAAATAATCCTAATTTCACCCGTTACCGGTGATTTGCGCCCTCACGGGGCTGAGAGCTGTGGTGAACTGCTGTTCACGGAATAATGATGATCAAACCCAACTTCCAGGTATTTTCAGCACATGATGTGCAGAGTAATTTATGACTAAAAGTTTAACTTCTAAAGATATCCTTGCGCTGGGCTTTATGACATTTGCCCTGTTTGTCGGCGCAGGTAATATTATTTTCCCGCCTATGGTGGGTATTCAGGCCGGAGAACATGTCTGGACCGCAGCGATTGGTTTTCTGATTACCGCAGTAGGGCTCCCGGTACTGACCGTGGTTGCTCTCGCCAGAGTCGGTGGCGGGATTGATGCTCTGAGTTCACCGATCGGTAAGGCTGCCGGACTGGTACTGGCGACCGTATGTTATCTGGCCGTGGGGCCGCTATTTGCGACACCACGTACTGCGACTGTGTCCTTCGAAATCGGTATTGCTCCGCTGGCCGGTGACGGGGCGCTTCCGCTGCTGATTTACAGCCTGATCTATTTCGCGCTGGTGATTCTGATTTCTCTCTATCCCGGAAAACTGCTCGATACCGTCGGTCATTTTCTTGCTCCTCTGAAAATTATTGCTCTGGCAGTTTTAGGTATTGCGGCGATTCTCTGGCCGGCTGGCGGAGAAATTTCGGCAGTGGAAAGCTATCAGCAGGGTGCATTTTCTAACGGGTTCGTTAATGGTTACCTGACCATGGACACACTGGGCGCGCTGGTATTTGGTATCGTTATTGTTAATGCCGCCCGTTCACGTGGTGTTGAAGACAAAGGACTGCTGACCCGTTATACGGTACTGGCGGGTGTTATTGCCGGAATCGGTCTGACGCTGGTCTATCTGTGCCTGTTTAAACTGGGTTCAGGCAGCGGGCATCTGGTGGCACAGAATGCGAATGGCGCTGCTATTCTGCATGCTTATGTACAGCAGACTTTTGGTGGCGCTGGCAGTCTGTTCCTTGGCGCTCTGATTTTTGTTGCCTGTATGGTTACTGCGGTCGGTCTGACCTGTGCCTGTGCTGAATTCTTCGCCCGGTTATTGCCATTATCCTATCGTGCGCTGGTTTTTATCCTGGGACTGTTCTCTATGCTGGTTTCCAACCTCGGACTCAGTCACCTGATCCAGTTATCTATTCCGGTACTGACGGCGATTTATCCGCCATGTATCGTGCTGGTACTGCTGAGCTTTACCCTGCGCTGGTGGAATAACAGCAGCCGGATTATTGCACCGGCAATGACGGTCAGTCTGGTGTTTGGTATGATTGATGCGCTGAAAGGCAGTCAGTTTAAAGACTTACTGCCGGGATTCTGTCAGAATCTGCCGTTAGCCGATCAGGGATTATCCTGGCTGCCACCGACAGTGGTAATTGTGTTGCTCTGTGCGATTATTGACCGAATGAAAGGAAGCCGGCAGGCAGAAGTTCGCCAGTAACCACAGAAATTAACGAGTAAACCACGGGCCTGCCCGTGGTTTTTCTTTTTACAGGTACGGGTTGTTATGCAAAATAAAAATAAGCTCAGCCGCGGGCTGACCACCAGACACATTCGTTTTATGGCGTTAGGCTCGGCCATCGGAACCGGATTATTTTATGGCTCAGCGGATGCGATCAGAATGGCGGGGCCGAGTGTCTTGCTGGCCTATGTGATTGGCGGCGCGGTGGCCTATCTTATTATGCGGGCACTGGGTGAAATGTCGGTGAATAATCCGAACGCCGGTTCTTTCTCCCGCTATGCCCGTGATTATCTTGGCCCTATGGCCGGGTATATCACTGGCTGGACCTATTGTTTTGAAATCCTGATTGTCGCGATAGCCGATGTCACCGCATTCGGGGTGTATATGGGCGTATGGTTCCCTGAGGTACCGCACTGGATTTGGGTACTGAGTGTGGTGCTGATTATCGGGGCGATTAATATTATGAGCGTGAAGGTGTTCGGCGAAGTCGAATTCTGGTTCTCGTTTTTTAAAGTCGCCACCATTATTATCATGATCCTTGCCGGTCTCGGCATGATTATCTGGGGGATTGGTAACGGCGGACAGCCGACCGGTATCAGTAACCTGTGGAGCCATGGCGGATTTTTTGCCCACGGCGTTACCGGTATGCTGCTGTCATTGCAGATGGTGATGTTTGCCTACGGCGGGATAGAGATTATCGGTATTACCGCAGGTGAAGCAGATAAACCGGAGAAGTCGATTCCGCAAGCGATCAACTCGGTACCCTGGCGTATTCTGGTGTTCTATGTCGGCACACTGTTCGTGATTATGTCAATTTATCCGTGGGATCAGGTCGGGACTAACGGCAGCCCGTTTGTACTGACATTTCAGCATTTAGGCATTGCTGCTGCCGCATCATTACTTAATTTTGTGGTGATTACCGCCTCTTTATCGGCGATTAACAGTGATATTTTCGGTGTTGGCCGAATGCTGCACGGTATGGCCGAACACGGTGATGCGCCTAAAGTCTTCCTGTCAGTTTCCAAACGCGGAACGCCCTGGCTGACTGTGGTTGTGATGATGGTGGCACTGTTAATCGCGGTACTGCTTAATTATCTGATGCCGGAAAAAGTCTTCCTGGTGATTGCTTCACTGGCAACGTTCGCCACTGTCTGGGTATGGATCATGATCCTGTTATCACAGATTGGTTTCCGCAAAAAAATAGGTCACCAGGGTGCCGAAAAACTGCGCTTCCCGTTACCCGGTGGTCCGCTGATGTCAGTACTGGGGATCCTGTTTCTGACGTTTATCATTGCAATGATTGGCTACTTCCCGGACACACGGTTGTCATTGTATGTCGGGGCTGGCTGGGTGGTTTTATTGCTGCTGGGCTATCGTTTTGTGAAAAAAGGGACCGCAGGAGCAGAACAGGCATAATCACAGGACCGGCCCGCTTCCCCGCGGGCCGGTCTGCCGGTCTGTCAGGATGATATGTCCTGGCGATGTGCAGCGGTTTCTGCGGTCACGACAGCAGCCAGCTGGCTGCCCAATGAGCGCACATCGCTGCCGGTAGGGCTTTGATGTACCCGCAGGCCAAACACCGGCAGTGCCGCGTAGATATAGTCAAAAATATCACTCTGAATTTGTTCGTATTCAGTCCAGACGGTGGTATTGGTAAACGCGTAAATTTCGATCGGCAAGCCGTTTTCAGTCGGTGCCAGCTGACGAACCATCAGCGTCATCCCCTGATGGATTTTAGGGTGGATACGCAGCCAGTTCTCCAGCCAGATCCTGAACGTTCCCACATTGGTCAGTGCCCGGTAATTGAGCGGAGACTGGCTGTCTTTGGCATTTTCGGCATTCCATTCAGACACTTCTTCCCGCATTTTGTCCAGATAAGGCACCAGCAGCCGGGCTTTACTGAGCTGATCAGCTTCCTGCGCGGACAAAAAGTGGATACTGGTCGTATCAATATTAATGCTGCGTTTTATCCGCCGCCCGCCGGACTCAGACATTCCTCGCCAGTTTTTAAAAGAGTCAGAGATCAGGGCATAGGCCGGAATAGTGACAATCGTATTATCCCAGTTACGGACTTTAACGGTGGTCAGATTGATATCGATTACTGCACCGTCCGCACCATATTTAGGCATGTCCAGCCAGTCATTCAGTTTCAGCATATCGTTTGCTGCCAGCTGGATGCCGGCCACCAGTCCGAGGATCGGATCTTTAAAGACCAGCATTAATACGGCGGTCATGGCACCCAGCCCTGTCAGCAAGACCCCCGGTGATTTACCCAGCAGTACCGAAATCATCAGAATACTTATCAGGATAGCAGTCACCAGTTTGACGCTTTGCAGAATTCCCCGCAATGGCAGCTGGCGTGCCAGCATACTGTTGGCAGAAACGTGCTGAATAAAATCCAGCAGCGAAAACCCAATCAGCATGGCAAACAGAATGGTCCAGAGTTCCCCGACGGTCATCAGGGTATTGAACACGGCCGTATTATTGTCGAGCATGATTTGAGTCAGCAACTGGAATAATATTCCTTGTATCATCCAGGCGACACGGTGAAATAACTGGTTACGTAACAGAGCCTTTGGCCACTGGTGGGGGCTTTTTTCTGCCCGGTATTTAAATACCGGCAGCAGGCATTTGTGCAGTATCAGATGAATAATCAGTGAAATAAAAATAATCGCCACTATGACTGCAACCACCGCGAATGTATTGGTGTAGTGCGTCAGTCCTAACGCCAGAAGCCAGTCGGTAATTTGTTGTTGCATAAGTCTCCCTGTGTTTATGTTATCTCATCAGGGTAAGCTTAAAGCCTCCGGCGACAGAGTGCGAATAACAAAACCCGATATCGACGGGGAATACATTTCTTTACTCTCAGTTGGGGGGGGAGGGGCAGAGGATGACGGGGGAAGGAACAGATAAAAAATAACCCGCCGGAGCGGGTTATCAGCCTGCGGTATTACAGTTTACCGGCGTTGGCTGTCAGATATTTAGCGACGCCTTCCGGGGATGCGCCCATACCTTCCTGGCCTTTTTCCCACTGTGCAGGACATACTTCGCCATGCTCTTCGTGGAATTGCAGCGCATCAACCATACGCAGCATTTCGTCGACGTTACGGCCTAATGGCAGATCGTTAACTACCTGATGGCGAACTACACCGTCTTTGTCGATCAGGAATGAACCACGCAGTGCAACACCTGCATCCGGATGTTCGATGCCGTAAGCCTGCTGGATTTCACGTTTGATGTCCGCAACCATGGCATATTTTACCGGGCCGATACCGCCATCGTTGATAGGGGTGTTACGCCATGCGTTATGCACAAATTCAGAGTCGAAGGAAACACCAACCACTTCCACACCACGTTTCTGGAACTCAGCATAACGTTTGTCGAACGCGATCAATTCGGAAGGACAGACAAAGGTGAAGTCCATTGGCCAGAAGAACAGCACCACAGGTTTACCTGCAGTGTGTTTTTTAAAGTTGAAATTTTCAACAATTTCACCATTGCCCAGTACGGCAGCAGCCGTAAAGTCAGGGGCCTGACGGGTAACCAGTACCATAATCACTCCAATCGCTTAGGGGTTAAAAAAACTGGCGTAGCAGAGCAGCCAGCTCTCGCAAAAATTATCCTGTTACTTGCAGACAAGAGTATGACAGCCAGCGCAGGCTTTTACAGCCTTTTTTCGCTAGCCAATTGCATAAGTCCGGGATAAAACTCAGAAAAAAGCTGATCGAGGGCGGCGTAGTTGTCGGTAAAATCCTGATAAGAGTGGCGTAACTTTTCCAGTTTAGGTCGTCTTTTGGCCATTCCTTGTAACACGACTTCCAGCCGCTCTTTACGGGCATATTTTTCCAGCCACCGTTCAGGCCACATCCACTGATTCAGGGCGCGAAATTCTGCCGGGGTACGGGTTAAAAACGGCCGGATTTGTTGTTCCGCCTGATCACAAAAATCGCCCAGCGCGATGTCCGGACAATAAAGGTTCCAGTCGCGGGCGAGGAAATGATCCCAGATAACGTCCAGAGTGACGGGCGATACGCGGCGGGTTTCCTGACGGAATAGCTGGCGGGCGGCACGCACTTCCGGCAACTGGTCGGTCATGCTGTCGAGCCGGCGGTGCAAACGAATACCATCAGCCACCGGAACATCCCACTGCTGCGAGGGGTCGCCACGGACAAAATCAGCCATCAGATTCCCTAACAGAGAGCTTTCTGAGAGGGTGGCAAGGTGCAGGTGCGCTAGAAAATTCATAGGCTATTATAGGCAAATCTTTAGCGTCACAGCCAGTGGTTCAGTAATGGCTGCTTTTCCGCTACACTATGTCGCCTGTTTTTTTGCCCGGAATATTCCGCCATGCGCGTAGCTGATTTTAATTTTGACCTGCCAGAGTCATTAATTGCTCATTATCCCCAGCCCAACCGGAGTGGTTGCCGTCTGCTATCCCTTGACGGTCCCGGCGGAGAGGTGACTCACGGGGTTTTTACCGATGTCCTGGACAAGCTGAACGCCGGTGACTTACTGGTTTTCAATAATACCCGCGTGATCCCTGCGAGGGTATTTGGTCGTAAAGCCAGTGGCGGTAAAATTGAAGTACTGGTTGAGCGTATGCTGGATGATCACCGTGTGCTGGCCCATGTCCGTGCCTCAAAAGCGCCTAAACCCGGCAGTGAATTACTGCTGGGGGATGATGAAAGTATCAGCGCGACTATGGTCGCCCGGCACGATACGCTATTTGAAATCGCTTTCAGGGATGACCGGGCAGTGCTGGATATTCTTAACCAGGTCGGTCATATGCCCCTGCCGCCGTATATCGATCGGCCAGACGAAGAGTCTGACCGGGAGTTGTATCAGACCGTGTATAGTGCCCGGCCGGGAGCGGTTGCGGCGCCGACCGCAGGGCTGCACTTTGATGAGCCGTTGTTACAGGCCCTGCGTCAGAAGGGCGTGGAAATGGCCTTTGTTACCCTGCATGTCGGGGCGGGGACCTTCCAGCCGGTCAGGGTGGATACCATTGAAGATCATAAAATGCATTCTGAGTATGCAGAAGTGCCTCAGGATGTGGTGGATGCTGTTCTGGCCTGTAAAGCCCGGGGTAATAAAGTGGTTGCGGTCGGCACCACCTCGGTACGTTCTCTGGAAAGTGCTGCCCGCGCGGCTGAACAGGCATTAATTGCCCCGTTTTTTGATGACACGCAAATTTTCATCTATCCGGGATATCAGTATCAGGTGATTGATGCTCTGATCACTAACTTCCATCTGCCTGAATCAACCCTGATTATGCTGGTATCGGCGTTTGCCGGGTACCACCAGACAATGGAGGCCTATCGTCAGGCCGTAGAGCAGCAATATCGCTTTTTCAGCTATGGCGATGCGATGTTTATTACTAAAAACCCGGCCGCTGCTGAGCAGCAGGTCGGGGAGTAAACCTGCGGCTGGCCAGGTGTCAGCCGTTATCCGGATGTTTAATTATTAACATCAGACTGTTTCTCTGGTGGAGGTTGTGTGAAGTTTGAATTAATGAACACCGAAGGCCGTGCCCGTCGCGGCCGGTTAGTATTCGATCGTGGTGTGGTGGAAACGCCGGCGTTTATGCCGGTCGGGACTTACGGCACGGTCAAAGGGATGACTCCGGAAGAAGTCAGAGATACGGGTGCACAGATTATTCTGGGCAATACTTTTCATCTGTGGCTGCGTCCGGGTCAGGAAATTATGAAGCTGCACGGTGATCTGCATGATTTTATGCAGTGGCAGGGGCCGATTCTGACTGATTCCGGCGGCTTCCAGGTCTTCAGTCTCGGGGATATTCGTAAAATCACCGAAGCAGGTGTGCATTTCCGTAACCCGATTAACGGCGATAAGATTTTCCTCGACCCGGAAAAATCCATGGAAATTCAGCATGATCTCGGTTCTGATATCGTGATGATTTTTGATGAGTGCACCCCTTACCCGGCGGATCACGACTATGCAAAACGCTCTATGGAGATGTCTCTGCGCTGGGCGAAACGCAGCCGTGACCGTTTCGATGCACTGGGTAACAAAAATGCATTGTTCGGTATTATCCAGGGCGGTGTTTACGAAGATTTACGAGATGTCTCTGTTAAAGGGCTGGTAGATATAGGATTTGATGGGTACGCTGTGGGCGGTTTGGCTGTCGGTGAGCCGAAAGAAGACATGCACCGCATCCTTGAACATGTCTGTCCGCAGATTCCGGAAGACAAACCCCGCTATCTGATGGGGGTGGGTAAACCGGAAGACCTGGTGGAAGGTGTGCGCCGTGGTGTGGATATGTTCGACTGTGTGATGCCAACGCGTAATGCCCGTAACGGCCATCTGTTCGTTACCGACGGGATTGTCAAAATTCGTAATGCGAAGCATAAAGACGATACTTCCCCGCTGGATGCCGAATGTGACTGTTATACCTGTCGTCATTACAGCCGTGCATATTTGCATCACCTGGACCGTTGTAATGAAATTTTAGGCGCAAGACTGAATACTATTCACAATTTGCGTTACTATCAGCGTCTGATGGCGGGTTTACGTAAAGCTATTGAAGACGGTAAATTAGAGCACTTTGTGGCTGACTTTTACCAAAGGACCGGCAAAGACGTCCCGGCCCTGAACGTTT
Source organism: Tatumella sp. JGM94 (assembly GCF_018257595.1). Lineage (NCBI taxonomy): Bacteria > Pseudomonadati > Pseudomonadota > Gammaproteobacteria > Enterobacterales > Erwiniaceae > Tatumella > Tatumella sp. JGM94. Next base: position 56,428 of record NZ_JAERJN010000005.1, read on the forward strand.
GACTATAAATCCAATGAGGGAAATTTAATGAGTTTTTTCATTTCTGACGCAGTTGCTGCTGCCGGTGCTCCGTCTCAGGGAAGTCCGTATTCTCTGGTGATCATGCTGGTGGTTTTCGGATTGATTTTTTACTTTATGATTTTACGCCCACAGCAAAAACGTTCTAAAGATCATAAAAAACTGATGGACTCGATTGCTAAAGGCGATGAAGTACTGACTAACGGCGGACTGGTCGGCCGTGTCAGTAAAGTTTCTGATACCGGATATGTGGTTATTGCGCTTAACGATACGACTGAAGTCGTGATCAAACGTGATTTCGTAGCTGCCGTTCTGCCGAAAGGCACAATGAAGGCGCTGTAATTTTTTCTCCCCTAAGGGAATTGCCGTGTTAAACCGTTATCCTTTGTGGAAGTACATCATGCTGATCGTGATCCTTATCGTCGGTCTGGTATATGCACTTCCCAACCTGTATGGAGAGGATCCGGCCGTGCAAATCACTGGTGCGCGGGGTGCCGCCGCCAGTGAGCAAACGTTGGATCAGATCCAGAATATTCTCCGCCAGGACAAGATCCAGAGCAAATCCATTGCCCTGGAGAATGGTGCCATTCTTGCCCGTTTCTCTAATACTGATATCCAGTTACGTGCCCGTGAAGCACTGGTCAGCGGATTAGGCGAAAACTATGTTGTCGCCCTGAACCTGGCTCCGGCGACACCGCCATGGTTAGCCATGCTGTCTGCCGAACCGATGAAACTGGGGCTGGATTTACGGGGCGGTGTTCACTTCCTGATGGAAGTTGATATGGATACTGCACTGGGCAAGCTGCAGGAACAGAACTCAGACAGCCTGCGCAGCGAGTTGCGTGACCAGAAAATCCCTTATACCACCATTGGTAAAGCCGATAACTATGGTGTCACGATCAGTTTTGCTAACCAGACTGACCGTGACCGTGCCATCAGTTATCTGAGCCCGCGCCATAATGACTTAGTGATTAAGAGCAACGGCAGCACTGGTTTAAGTGCCGTGATGACCGATGCCCGGATGAGCGAAGCCCGTGAGTATGCGGTACAGCAAAATATTAATATTTTGCGTAACCGTGTGAACCAACTGGGTGTTGCCGAACCTCTGGTTCAGCGTCAGGGTTCTGATCGGATTGTGGTCGAACTGCCGGGTATTCAGGATACGGCCCGTGCTAAAGAAATTCTTGGTGCGACGGCTACCCTGGAATTCCGTCCGGTCAATACCAGTGTCGATGCGGCTTCTGCGGCGCAGGGACGTATTCCCGGCGACTCAGAAGTGAAAATGACCCGTGATGGCCAGCCGGTTGTGCTGTACAAACGAGTGATTCTGACCGGTGACCATATCACTGACTCTACCTCCAGCATGGATGAGTACAATCAGCCTCAGGTAAATATTTCCCTCGACAGTGCCGGTGGAAACATGATGTCTGATTATACCAAAGATAATATCGGCAAACCGATGGCGACCCTGTTTGTGCAGTATAAAGACAGTGGTAAGAAAGATGCCAAAGGCCGTGCGATTCTGGAGAAAGAAGAAGAAGTGATTAACGTGGCGAATATTCAGTCACGTCTTGGAAACAGCTTCCGTATCACCGGTATCAATAATCCGAACGAAGCCCGCCAGTTATCTTTACTGTTGCGTGCCGGTGCGCTGATTGCACCGATTCAGATTGTTGAAGAAAGGACCATTGGCCCGACGATGGGACAACAGAATATCAACCAGGGTCTGCATGCCTGCCTGTGGGGACTGATTGCATCCATTCTGTTTATGGTTATCTACTACAAAAAATTCGGTGTTATTGCCACCTCGGCGTTAATTGTAAACCTGATACTGATTGTCGGTATCATGTCCCTGCTGCCGGGTGCGACACTCACTATGCCGGGTATTGCAGGGATTGTATTGACCCTTGCGGTGGCAGTAGATGCTAACGTATTGATTAATGAACGTATTAAAGAAGAACTCAGAAATGGCCGCAGTGTTCAGCAGGCGATTCATGAGGGATACCGTGGTGCGTTCTCCAGTATCGTTGATGCCAATGTCACAACCCTGATCACCGCGATTATCCTGTATGCAGTCGGTACCGGATCAATCAAAGGATTTGCGATTACGACGGCCATTGGTGTGGCGACCTCCATGTTTACAGCGATTGTGGGCACACGTGCTATCGTGAACCTGCTGTATGGCGGCAAACGTATCAATAAGCTGTCAATTTAGGAGTGGGTAATGGCACAGCAATATGATGTTGAGCAACTAAATTATGGCCGTAAAGTGTATGACTTCATGCGCTGGGATTATCTGGCCTTCGCCATTTCCGGGTTACTGCTGGTAGCTTCTGTGATTGTTATGGGCGTCCGTGGCTTTAACTGGGGCCTGGACTTCACCGGTGGTACTGTTATTGAGATCACTCTCGAAAACCCCGGTGAACTGGATACTATGCGCCAGGCGTTGCAACACGCCGGCTTTATGGAGCCCCAGGTCCAGAACTTTGGCAGCAGCCGTGATGTCCTGGTGCGGTTATCGCCAAACGCCGGTAATTCCGGCCAGGAATTAGGCAATAAAGTGGTGTCTGTGATTAATCAGGCAACCCATCAGACGGCGGTGGTCAAACGGATTGAGTTTGTCGGTCCGAGTGTCGGCAGTGACCTGGCGCAGGCCGGGGCAATGGCGCTGCTGGTGGCACTGATTTGTATCCTGGTGTATGTCGGTTTCCGTTTTGAATGGCGTCTGGCGCTGGGGGCGGTACTGGCCCTTGCCCATGATGTCATCATTACTATGGGGATACTGTCTCTGTTCCATATTGAGATTGACCTGACGATTATCGCGTCTCTGATGTCGGTGATCGGTTACTCTCTGAATGACAGTATTGTGGTATCGGACCGTATCCGTGAGAACTTCCGTAAAATCCGTCGCGGAACGCCTTACGATATCGTCAACGTATCACTCACCCAGACCCTGAGTCGTACCATTATGACGTCGGCGACCACCCTGGTGGTTGTTCTGATGTTGTTCCTGTTTGGTGGTGAGTTGCTGAGAGGCTTCTCTCTGACCATGCTGATTGGTATTACTATCGGTACTGTGTCCTCTATTTATGTGGCTTCCGCGCTGGCGCTGAAGCTGGGCATGAAACGTGAACATATGCTGGTGCAGAAGGTCGAAAAAGAAGGTGCTGATCAGAAATCGCTGCTTCCTTAGTCGCGGTTTCCAGCGGTTCTGATAAAAAAGGCAGCCTGATGCTGGTCACTTAAGGTGACCAGCATTGTTTTTAAAGGGGGCCCCCCGGGTTGCCTGTTCGTGTTCCGGCTGACGTCCCGGCGGCAGTTTCAGCATTCCCGGATGGCGGTACATGTGTTTCAGATGCTCCGGAACACCCCGATGAAACAGCCGTAATATCACTCTGCTGATACTCAGTTGGCAGGCCAGACAGTCCCCCTGACAGTTTTTATCTGGCCATTTCCGGTAATTTACTTCGCTGCGTTCACCGGTTACCAGACTCTGTCTGCTGTGCCAACGCTGACTAAACATGAAACCCTTTTATACCAGACAGTGGATCGTTTAACCGCTCGTTAAACGATCGGCATGGGTCTGTGCTGGCTGAACTGATGAGCAGGTTAATAAATCAGTAACGGAGTTTCTGTATAAGACTGAATCAGAGAGTGAGGATCCGCCGGTTTCGGTAACCCACAGTAAACAGTGATGTGAATAGTGATAAACAGGGCACTGACGGTGCCCTGATCGTTTTTTTAAAGAATGACTGACAGACTCTAAAGATCGTTTTTCACGACCACCTTATCCGCACCCGGCAAAGAATACACATTTTCCTGATACCACTTCTCAGACAATTTCGCCAGCGTACCATCTTGTTTTAGCGACCGGAGGATATTATCAATCTTACTGATCAGTACCGGGTCTTCCCCTTTTTTGTACAGAACAATGGTCGGAAACAGACCGACACTGGCTGAAGCTTTGATATTTAAAGGTACTTTCCTGATCAGTGACAGGTAGCCACCGATAGGATAGACAGCAGCGTCATATTCACCTGAATCGACCGAGCGGAACATATCTAAAGCGGATTCTTCACCTGAAGGTGTCAGCGTAATCGGGGTTGCCGGATGCGCACGGTTGTACTGCTCAATGACAGTATAACGGGCATCATTAACATTAATCGGGTTTAGTTTTTTATGCTTTTTGGCAATATCGTCCAGCGAGTTGATACTGTTATCATCTTTTCTTACAATCAGCCTTAAATCACTGATGCCGGTAGGCTGATGTGAATAATCAAAACTTTTTGCACGATCTTTATTCAGATAAAAATGGTTTGATGAAAGATCGTAAGCGCCCGTTTTGAGTCCGGTCAGAATAGCATCCTGAGACACGGTGCTGTAGGTGAATTTATATTCCGGCAATTTCTTCTGAATAATTTTCAGCAGATCACCATCATAACCTGAAATGACTCCGTTCTCATCCACATAAGAGAATGGATAGTTATTGCTATCCATAGCGACATTTATCTGTTGCGTAGCTGCCTGAGCAAAAGAGTAAAACGATGATAATGCCAGCCCTGAAACTATCAGAGCGCTTGCAAGTGACTTTTTAAATGACATGAGTATTCCTTTTAATATTTTGCCAGTGTTTTTTTAATAATAAGATCGATAGCGTTTGAAAAAAACAAACCCAGGACAACAAACACAATATAAACAATCAGGTAGGAGCCGACATAATTAAATGTCCGGGCTGAAATGATATTCGATTTAGCAACCACATCAATGACCCCGATGGTGGAAGCTAATGCCGAGTCTTTAATCAAATCCATTATAACGTTACAAAATGCCGGACTATTCGTGGCCATCATTTGTGGAAAAATAATTCGCCGAAAACTGCTGAACTGGGGAAGATTAACGGTTCTGGCAGCTTCTGATTGCCCGCTGTCTACTGAAAACCAGGCAGAACGAAAAAACTCAGAAAAATAACCAGAGTATACAAATACCAGTGAAGCAATTGCCGCCACATCCGCGGGTAATTTCAGTTTCCAGGCAGATACTCCGTGAATACCCATCATGTTAAATACCGCAACCAGCAGATAAGGCAGGGTATAAAATACCATATACATCAGAACAATAACCGGGATGGAACGGGTCAGTGACAGGTAAAGGAAAATAATATTCTGCCAGCGACGGTGTTTTACCTTCAGACTTATAAGGCAAACCACTCCGCCGGCAATCAGTGAGAATAACAATGATAACAGAATAATTTGCAGCGTTTCGCCTAATCCGCTAAGGATAAATGGCGTGGCGCTGAATAAAAATGACATATTCATACTATTTACCCGTAATGATCTGGTATTTATTTTCCAGAATCTTCAGCAGACCAGCAATGATCATACTGAGTAACCAGTAAATCAGTAGCGTGCTTATAAATGACTGAATTTGTAGCATTCCATAACTGGCATTAGAAATTCGCTTCGCCAGACCGAACACATCATTAATCCCCACCAGATTCACCACGGAAGTCATTTTTACAATGGTAATCAAAAGATTGGCAAAGCTTGCCACCGAAATTACACAAGCCTGCGGTAAAATGATTCTAAGAAACCCGGTCAGTGGCGGAATATTACTGGCAGTAATAGCTTCTGCCTGCCCGCTATCAACCGACCGAATTCCCGAGCGGATAATTTCAGAAAAATAAGCCCCGGCAATCGCCGCAATTGCCCCGATGGCATACCAGATGTCACGGACAGCAGTGATGTCAGCGCCGGCTTTCTGCAACAGGAATTTGCCGCCAAAATAAAACAGCAGGATAACGATCGGTATAGGCGAAGCTCTCATCACTCCGGTATACAGGCCATACAGAGTTCTGCCCGCCACACCGCATGACCTCAGCGCCAGCAGCAGCAGTCCAGTCACAAAACCAGTCAGCACCGAAAACAGGATAATTTCCAGCGTGGTTCCCAACCCGAGCAATAATTTAATAAAAACTTCGCTGAAGATTTCCATATTAGTAATGCGTTACTTTATCAACAAAGTTACGGGTACGTTGATTTTTCGCCCCATGAAAAATTACCTGCGGCGTGTCAGATTCAATAATTTTCCCGTTTTCCATAAACACCACCTTACCGGAGACTTTTTCGGCAAAGGAAAATTCATGAGTCGAGATGATCATGGTCTGACCCGCAGCGGCAATCTTGCGGATAAGCTGTAAAACACCACCAATATTTTCAGGATCCAGCGCCGATGTGGGTTCATCAAGCAGTAAGATTTCTGGTTGCAAAGCCAGTGCTCTGGCGATACCTACCCGCTGTTTCTGGCCACCGGATAAATTTCGAGGGTATTCGTCGGCTTTGTCAGTCAGCCCCACTTCTTTTAAATAATTAACCGCAATTTCTTGTGCCTTGCGTGCTGCAATTTTCTTGCCGTAAATAATACCTTCGGTAATATTTTTCAAAGCGGTTAGATTATTAAATAAGTTATAGTTTTGAAAGACCATACCCGTTTTCTTCCGGATCTGTCCTTCCTGTTTTTTATTTTTAACCTCAAAGTCAATAGTAGTTCCTGATATTTCAAGGATCCCGCTATCGGCCGGTGATAATAAGTTAAGTGTTCTTAGGAGAGTTGTTTTCCCCGAACCACTCGGGCCAATCAGTGTGATTATTTCTCCCCGCTTTGCTTCCAGTGATACCTGACTGAGAATCTCTTTATTAGCTATTTTTTTCGTAAGGTTACGGGCAGAAAAAATTGTTTCCTGCGACATTATTCGTCTCTCCAGCCAAGATCTTTTGCCACCACGTCGATCAGTAGTTCCAGTGAACGGTTACTTAATCGGTAATCAGGCTCAATAGTGTGTGACTGGAAGGCGATATGAGTCGCACGCTCCAGCACACTGTCTTCCGCCAGTAAACGACCTACCTGGTCCGGGGTACCGTAATAAGCATCTTTAATGGTGGAAAATTCATTCAGGGCACAGTAATCCTGGCTGGCCGGATCGGTATATTTCTCTTCGAATTTTTTGATAAATCTTTCCAGCCATTGCTGGCCCTGACTGTGCTCATCGACGACCAGTACGGTGCGGGACACCATAATTCGCGGTTCCGTCCCTGCGGGTAATGCAGCCAGATAGCTGTCAATAATCCGATGCTGGATAGCCAGTAACGACATCTCTCCTCCGGCCACACGTGGCTGGGTCCGGGATAGCATCAGACCATATCCCGCGGCTCCTGCCTGAGCAGCGCCTTGCTCAGAAAACGTTGCCAGCCAGGTTTTCTGCTGCAAATTTTCCGGCGCCGGATAGAGTTGCTGTTTATTACGCAAAATTTCCTGAAACCGGGCAAAGTTATCACCAAAGATTTTCCGGCGATTCGCGGCCTGTAAACCGAAACCGTTAAACGTGGCATCGGTGGCTCCGCTACCCAGGCCCAGCTCCAGACGCTGGTTATGCAGTAAATTGAGTACGGTAGCGTCTTCAATCACCCGCAGAGGGTTTTCAAAGGACAGGGTAATTACTGCGGTACCGAGAGTAATGTTATTTGTGACCTGACCAGCGGCTGACAGCAGGACAAACGGTGACGGTAAACCACCTTCTTCACGGTCAAAATGGTGCTGTGCTATCCAGGCATTATCGTATCCCAGCTTTTCCGCGAGTATAATTTGTTGCAGTGCAATCAGATAACGTTGCTGTGCAGAGGTATCATCCAGCAGACGGGTAAGAAAGCCTAACTGTTTTTTTTTGCTGACTAAAGACATAACCATACCATTAATTATTTCATTATTTATTTTCCTTTTTTAAATTATCAGTATTAAAAACCTGCCGCAATCCACTGCTAAATAACCTATTTTTCTATTGTTATGTGTTTTTTTGCTTTAGAGGTTTTTTTGATTTTGCTGATTTGTTTTTATGAGCTATTTGGTTTATTCCGTCATTGAATGTGTATTTATTTCACGAAGGATTTGATGCCGGATAAAGATAAAAAATCACCCCGCATTGTTTTTAAAGGGGGGCGCGGATTACTCCGGCTGACGTCCCGGCGGCAGTTTCAGCATTCCCGGATGGCGGAATGTCAGTTCCATTTAAAAAGGGCTCCATGATAAACATGGAACCCTTTTATACCAGTCAGTGGATTTTTTAACCGATAGTTGAATGATTGGCAGTAGTCTGTGCGGGCGGCTTTTTTAATCAGCGGGCCGGCGGATAATCGGGCCGGAACTGATGCACATTGACCAGCAGAGATTGCTGTGACCGGAGTGCTACCCCGTGCAGAGTAAAACGGACTTCACTGCCGGGAGGCAGCCTTTCCGGCTGGTACAATTCCTGCGGTGCCTGTTTCTGTGGCTGTGGGGTGCGGTAGTCCTGTGCCGAAGAGACTACCGACACGATTGCGCTGAGCTGAAAGGGCGGTAATACCTGCGTTCCGCTATTTTTCACCTGCAGCACCGGCTGGCTGCTGTCACTGTCAGACGTCAGTTGCAGTAACAACCTCGCCCTGTCAGCTTCCAGCACTACCGGGCTGCCGGCGGCCGGTAACAGCCAGGCTCCGTGGGTCGATTGTGCATTCAGCCGGTGCTGAAAGGCCAGGGCTGCTGATTGCTCAGACAAATGGCTCAGGGACTGGTTAAGCTGTCCGACCGTTGTGCCCAGCGTCTCTGCCGGACGGACGTTATGACTGCATCCGGCCAGCAGAAGTGAGGACATCACTACACCCGGTAGCGTTTTTTTCATCATCCGGGGTTAATCGCGCGGAATACGCAGTGCCTGGCCGGGGTAGATTTTGTCCGGGCTGGAGAGCATTGGCTTATTCGCGTCAAAGATTTTGTTATATTTACCGGCATCCCCGTAACAGTGCCTGGCAATTGCACTCAGAGTATCGCCGGATTTGACCGTATAAAACTCCGGTGCAGTTTCCGTATCGCTGCTGCTGATTTTGTCATCAACATGGGTGATACCCGCAACATTACCCACCGCAACCAGAATTTTTTCTTTCAGCTCCTGGCTCAGGCCGTCGCCGGAAACAGTGGCTGTGCCGTCGTTTACGGTCACTTTTACTTTGTCGCTGTCCGGTATTCCCAGTTTAGTCAGGTGATCCTGGATTTTAGTCCCTGCATCTGCAGAGACTGCATCCCATAGTTTCTCGCCTGCTTCTTTAACAAAACTAAATAATCCCATCATTCCTCCTCAGGTTTCACGGTCTGTAAAATCGGGCTGCTACTCGTTAAGCATAGCGACTTATGGTTATAAGTAACAATAAGATGATTAGCCAAAAACAATATTACAGTCGCTGAATACATTTAGTTAACCCTGACTTCGCGTTACACTAGCGCTATTCAATATCAGTCTCCGGGAATATGCCATGCATTGTCCGTTTTGTGCCGCAGTGGACACCAAAGTTATAGACTCACGTCTGGTCAGCGAAGGATCATCTGTCCGGCGTCGCCGCCAGTGTCTGGTTTGTCACGAACGTTTTACCACTTTTGAAGTGGCTGAACTGGTGATGCCCAGAATTGTAAAAAGTGATGATGTCCGCGAACCTTTTGATGAAGAAAAACTGTTGCGCGGCATGATGAAGGCGCTGGAAAAACGGCCGGTCAGTGCTGATGATTTGGACAGTGCAGTTCACCGGATCAAAGCTCATTTACGGGCAACCGGCGAACGTGAGGTACCCAGTAAGATGCTGGGTAACCTGGTCATGGATGAATTAAAAATGCTGGATAAAGTCGCGTATATTCGTTTTGCTTCTGTATATCGCAGTTTTGAAGATATTCGTGAATTTGGTGAAGAGATTGCCAGACTACAGGACTGACAGCATGTCTGATGAAAAATATATGGCCCGGGCCCTTGAGCTGGCCAGCCGGGGACGTTTCACCACCGCACCTAACCCGAATGTAGGTTGTGTGATTGTCCGTGAAGGTAAGGTCGTGGGAGAGGGCTGGCACCAGCGTGCCGGTGGTCCTCATGCGGAAGTGCACGCTCTGCGTGCCGCCGGCGAACAGGCAAAAGGGGCAACCGCCTATGTGACCCTGGAGCCCTGCAGCCATTTTGGCCGTACGCCGCCGTGCTGTGATGCCCTGATTGCTGCCGGGGTCTCGCGGGTCGTTGCCGCTATGCAGGATCCGAATCCTCAGGTCGCTGGCCGTGGGTTGTACCGCTTACAGCAGGCGGGGGTTGAGGTCCGCCATGGCGTCATGTCACAGGCGGCAGAGGACATTAATCGCGGCTTTCTGAAACGGATGCGTACCGGTTTTCCCTGGCTGCAACTGAAATTAGGCGCCTCTCTGGACGGACGCACGGCGATGGCCAGTGGCGAAAGCCAGTGGATTACGTCTGCGGAATCCCGTCGTGATGTACAGCGTTTCCGTGCTGCCAGCCATGCGATCCTCAGCACCAGTGCCACAGTGATTGCCGATGACCCGGCACTGACCGTCCGGGCTCAGCAACTGGACAGTGACAGTCTGGCTCTGATGGGCGATAGCCGGGATATTCGTCAGCCAGTCCGGGTGATTATTGACCGTCAGCAGCAGTTATCTCCGGCATTACAGGTATTTTCTCAGCCGGGGGAAAGCTGGCTGATGCGCTCACAACCTGCCGGAGAATGGCCTGAGGACGTGCGACAGTTTGTTGTGCCTCAGCACCAGGGGGGCACCGACCTGGTAGCAATGATGATGCTGCTGGGACAACAACAGATAAACAGTGTCTGGACTGAAGCCGGGCCGACCCTGGCCGGAGCATTGCTGCGTGCCGGGCTGGTAGATGAAGTGATTGTTTATCTTGCCCCGAAGCTGTTGGGGAATGAGGCCAGAGGGCTGTGTGCTTTACCCGGCATGACCGCGTTAAAGGATGCGCCGGCCTTCCGTTTTGAAGATGTGCGCCGTATTGGCCCTGATTTGCGGGTTATTTTACGTCCTGATTAAGAGTTTGCGCAAAAGCGAGAGCAGAGCGCTAAAGAGTATGCTAAAATTCGCCCCCCTTGCCGGGCGACCCAACTAATACCTGAAAGGAAACCTATGAAAATTATTGAAGCTGCAGTAGCAACACCCGACGCAAATATTGCCATTGTGATTGCCCGTTTTAATAACTTTATTAATGACAGCCTGCTGGAAGGTGCGATTGATGCGCTGAAACGTATTGGTCAGGTGAAGGCTGATAACATTACTGTGGTCTGGGTTCCGGGCGCTTATGAATTACCACTGGCAGCCCGTGCGCTGAGTAAAACCGGCAAATATGATGCGGTGATCGCACTGGGAACGGTAATCCGTGGTGGTACGGCTCACTTTGAATTTGTCGCCGGTGAAGCCAGTTCAGGTATCGCCAGTGTGGCAATGAACAGTGATATTCCGGTGGCATTCGGAGTATTAACAACCGAAAATATCGAGCAGGCTATTGAGCGTGCTGGTACTAAAGCGGGTAATAAAGGTGCCGAAGCGGCACTGACCGCACTTGAAATGATTAATGTATTAAAAGCTATTAACGCCTGATTTTAAGGGGAATTTTGTGAAACCTGCTGCTCGCCGCCGTGCCAGGGAGTGTGCCCTTCAGGCACTGTACTCCTGGCAGTTATCCAACAATGACATTGCCGATGTGGAATACCAGTTTCTGGCGGAACAGGACGTCAAAGATGTTGATGTTAACTACTTCCGTGAATTACTGGCAGGTGTCGCGACCAACAGCGCCTATCTTGATGATTTGATGAAACCTTACCTGTCCCGTCGTCTTGACGAGCTGGGGCAGGTGGAAAAAGCGGCCCTGCGTATCGCGCTCTATGAGTTAAGCAAACGCTCGGATGTGCCTTATAAAGTTGCTATCAATGAGGCTATTGAACTGGCGAAAGTGTTCGGTGCGGAAGACAGCCACAAATTTGTAAATGGTGTTCTGGATAAAGCAGCGCCACAAATTCGTCCTAATCGCAAGTAACGATCTTAAGGCCGGTTCTCCGGCCTTTTTTATACCTGTTTTTAACTTACCTGCTGAGTGAACCCGCTTATGTCCTGTGGCGAATTTGAGCTCATTGCTCGTTATTTTAATCGTGTCACCAGTTCCCGTCGCGATGTGGTTAAAGGCATCGGTGATGACTGTGCTTTGCTGGCAGTCCCTGAAAAAAAGGTACTTGCTATCAGTACTGATACTCTGGTGGAAGGTATACATTTTTTACGGGATATTCATCCGTCAGATCTGGGTTACAAAGCGCTGGCTGTTAATCTGAGTGATCTGGCGGCGATGGGGGCTGACCCGGCGTGGCTGACTCTGGCACTGACCCTGCCATCCGCGGATGAAGACTGGCTGCAGGCCTTCAGTGACAGCTTATTTGAGCTGCTGGATTACTACGATATGCAGCTGATTGGCGGGGATACCACCCGAGGTCCGCTGAGCATGACGCTGGGGATCCATGGGCTGGTACCGACAGGACGGGCACTGAAACGCTCAGGTGCTAAACCCGGCGACTGGATTTTTGTTACCGGAACCCTGGGAGACAGTGCTGCCGGACTGTCCCTGTTACAACACCATCATAAAATAGCCGATCCTGCTATCCATGAAGCCCTGATCAAACGCCATCTGCGCCCGGTGCCGCGCATCCTTCAGGGCCAGGCCTTGCGTGACCTGGCAACATCAGCAGTCGACATTTCTGACGGCCTGTTATCTGACCTCGGTCATATTCTCAGAGCCAGCCGCGTCGGTGCCAGGCTGAATATTGATGCTATTCCGCTTTCATCGGCGCTGCTGGACGGTTTTGATAAACCGCAGGCCTTGCGCTGGGCACTGAATGGCGGAGAAGATTATGAGCTATGCTTCACCGTGCCGGAAGTTAACCGCGGTGCACTGGCCGTCGCCCTTGACCATCTGGGGACGGGGTATCATTGTATCGGGCAGATAGCCCCTGAAGCGGACGGGCTGGTATTGCTGGAACAGGGCAAGCCGGTTAAAGCTGACCTGAAAGGATATGATCATTTTGGCAGAAAATAGACGACAAATACTTTCACGTATTCATCTGAGTAATCCCTGGCACTTGCTGGCTACCGGTTTTGGCAGCGGACTGAGTCCGGTCATGCCAGGTACTGCGGGGTCACTGGCAGCCCTGCCATTCTGGTATTTGCTGATCCTACTGCCTCAGGATATTTATTATCTGGTGGTCCTGTTCGGGATTTGTGTGGGTGTTTACCTGTGTCACCGTACCGCGAAGGATATGGGGGTCCATGATCATGGCAGTATTGTCTGGGATGAGTTTATCGGGATGTGGATCACCCTGATGGCGATCCCTAATCATCACTGGCAATGGGTGGCGGCTGGCTTTGTCGTTTTCCGGGTGCTGGATATGTGGAAACCCTGGCCTATTCGCTGGTTTGACCGAAATGTCGGTGGCGGGATGGGGATTATGATTGATGATATTGTGGCGGGGATACTCTCTGCTGCGCTGCTGTTTGTCGTGGCCCGTTATTTTCCGACGCTGTTACCGGTCTGACGCTGTCCTCTTGTGTACCGGAAACTGTACGGACAGGGCAGTCAGCCCTGTCCGCCATCAGGCGGTTACTGGTTCAGCCACTCAGTAATTGCTGACTGAATGCCTTCGGCATCCAGGCCCAGATCCTGACGGATTTCTTCCTGAGTTCCCTGAGGAATAAATTTATCCGGCAGACCCAGATTTAAAACCGGTATCATACGCCGGGCAGCCATCAATACTTCATTCACTCCACTGCCAGCACCGCCACTGATTGCACCTTCTTCCAGCGTCACAATACTTTCATGCTGTCCGGCGATTTGCAGGATCAGAGCATTATCCAGCGGTTTCACAAAACGCATATCCACCAGGGTGGCATTCAGGGCCTCTGCTGCGGCTTCTGCTTCCGGTAACAGGGTACCGAAGTTAAGAATAGCCAGTTTCTCGCCCTGGCGTTTAATCACCCCTTTACCCAGCGGCAGTAATTCGGCAGCACGGCTATCCAGCCCGCGACCAGTCCCCCGCGGATAACGGACCGCGGCCGGCCCCTGCTGATAGTGGTAGCCCGTATGCAGCATATCCCGGCATTCATTCTCATCACTGGGTGTCATGATCAAAAGCCCGGGGATACAACGCAGGAAAGCAATATCAAATGCGCCCTGGTGAGTCTGACCGTCAGCACCGACAATGCCGCCACGATCGATAGCAAACAACACCGGCAGTTTCTGGATCACCACATCATGGATCAACTGGTCATAAGCACGTTGCAGGAAAGTTGAGTAGATAGCGACTACCGGCTTATATCCACCCACAGCCAGACCGGCAGCAAAGGTCACCGCATGTTGTTCAGCAATCGCAACATCAAAATATTGCCGCGGATATTCCCGTGAAAAACGCACCATTCCGGACCCTTCACGCATCGCCGGAGTCACAGCCATCAGCTTACTGTCTGTCGCCGCAGTTTCGCATAACCAGTCACCGAAAACCTGCGAGTAGGTTGGCGTGCCACCCTTGCTCTTGGGTAACTCCCCCCTCGCCGGGTCAAATTTAGGCACAGCATGCCATGCAATAGGATCTTCTTCTGCCGGGGCGTAGCCTTTGCCTTTTTTAGTAATGATATGCAGGAACTGTGGTCCTTTCAGGCTGCGCATATTGGTTAATGCGCTAACCAGTCCTGTGACATCGTGCCCGTCCACCGGACCAATATAGTTAAAGCCCAGTTCTTCAAATAACGTCCCCGGAGAAACCATCCCTTTCAGGTGCTCTTCGGTGCGTTTTACCAGTTCTTTAATCGGGGGCAGGCCGGTCAGTACCCGTTTCCCGCTTTCACGCAACCATGAATAAGTTTTACCGGACAGGATCTGTGCGACACGGTTATTCAGTGCGCCGACATTTTCTGAGATAGACATGTCGTTATCGTTCAACACAACTAACATATCAGGCTTGATATCACCCGCATGGTTCATGGCCTCAAACGCCATTCCGGCGGTCAGGGCTCCATCGCCAATCACACAGACAGTACGGCGCCCGGCGGCTTCTTTTTCTGCGGCAACCGCCATTCCCAGCCCGGCACTGATGGAGGTGGAAGAGTGTCCGACACTCAGCACGTCATGCTCACTTTCTTCACGCCACGGAAACGGATGCAGGCCATTTTTCTTACGGATAGTCCCGATGCGGTCACGGCGACCGGTCAGAATTTTATGCGGATATGCCTGATGCCCTACGTCCCAGATCAGGTGATCAAAAGGGGTGTTATAGACATAATGCAAAGCCACCGTCAGTTCCACGACCCCCAGGCCTGAGGCAAAATGTCCGCTGGACTGGCTGACACTGTCAAGCAGGTACTGGCGTAACTCATTGCACAGGGCCGGGAGTTTCTCTTTTGGCAATAGACGTAATTCCTGCACTGTGCCTGCCAGCGCCAGTGTCGGGTATTGGGTGGTATCAAAACTCATCAGTGACTCATTATAGATGTTATTTATCACGTTCAATTATATAACCCGCCAGGGCCCTTAATAAGGCCGTATCTAAAGATTGTGCGGCGAGTCGATCCAACGCTTCTATGGCTTCCTGGTGTAAAAGCCGGGCTTTCGCCCGCGCACCGTCCAGCCCCAGTAATGCCGGATACGTGCTTTTTCCCAGCGCCAGATCAGCGCCCTGGCGTTTACCGATAACGTCTGTATCGCCGACAACATCCAGAATGTCATCCTGCACCTGAAAGGCAAGGCCGATGGCATTGGCGTAACAGTCGAGGTCCGGCAGCAGGGCTCTGCCGCGTTCACCGGCAGATAAAGCCCCGAGCCGGACGGCGGCGCGGATCAATGCGCCGGTTTTATGGCGGTGGATAGTTTCCAGCGCCTCTAAAGAAACGGACTGACCTTCGGCGGCCAAATCCAGTGCCTGACCACCACACATCCCGCCGGCACCACTGGCGGCAGCCAGTTCAGAAATCATTGCCAGCCGTGACTGGTCTGAAACACCCGGCATTGGCTTGTCAGCCAGTGCCGTAAAGGCGACAGTTTGCAGGGCATCACCGGCGAGTATTGCTGTATCTTCACCGAATGCGATATGGCAGGTGGGTTTACCCCGGCGCAATGCATCGTCATCCATTGCCGGTAAGTCATCATGGATCAATGAATAGGCATGAATACATTCAATGGCCGCCGCCGGAATATCCAGCGCCTGTGGCGGTGTTCCCAGCATTTCGCCGGTGGCATAGACCAGAAACGGACGCATCCGTTTGCCGCCTAACAATACGCCGTATTGCATTGCCTCTGCCAGAGGAGAACTCTGAAAAGGCAGGTCACGCAGTAGTATTGTTAATGCATTATCTACCCGCTGACGGCAGGTGGTGAGTAAGGTCGAAAAATCCATTAATTCTTTTCCGGGCTAAAAGCAGTTAACTCAGCGTCATTATCCGGTTTGAGCAGGATTTGTACCCGTTGCTCGGCTTTTTGTAACGTTTGCTGACCGGTTTTTGCCAGTTTAACCCCTTTTTCGAATTCATTCAGGGCTTCTTCTAACGGTAATTCCCCCGTCTCCAGACGCCGGACGATAGTTTCCAGTTCCTGTAAAGCGCTTTCAAAGCTGACAGAGGGTTCGGTTTTTTTTGGCATAGTCAGTACCGGCTCAATGAGTTATTTAATCATTTGTGGTCGCTTATGGTAGCTGACCATGAACGATTAGCAAAATGATCAATGTGACGGAGGTAGCAGAAGCAGACTCTTAACAAAGGTGATATACTTGTGCATCCTGGACGCGGGACAAGAAATTGCCGCCCGCAGTACCCTGATTTTAACAGTTAAGTGTGTATTTATTAACACTTATTTCCCAGAATAAGCCTGTGCCGCCATGAAGTTTATCATAAAACTGTTTCCGGAAATTACGATTAAGAGTCAGTCCGTACGACTGCGTTTTATTAAAATTCTTAACGGAAATATTCGCAATATCCTGAAAACCATCGACGAAGAAATTAAAATCGTTCGTCACTGGGACCATATTGTTGTCCGCTCTAAGCGGGAAGATCTGAAACCGGTTATCGCCGAAGAACTGACCCGTATCCCCGGAATCCATCATATTCTGGCGGTTGAAGAACAGACCTATACGGATGTCCATAATATCTTTGAGCAGACTCTCGCTTTATACGGTGACAGCCTGCAAGGGAAAACATTCTGTGTGCGCGTAAAGCGTCGCGGTAAACACGATTTCAGTTCCCAGGACGTGGAACGTTATGTCGGTGGCGGTCTGAACCAGAATATTGCCTCTGCTTCCGTGAAACTGACCCATCCGCAGGTGACCGTTCATCTGGAAATTGAAGATGACCGCCTGTTACTGATTACTGAGCGTTATGAAGGTATCGGTGGCTTCCCTATCGGTACCCAGGAAGACGTATTATCCCTGATTTCCGGCGGGTTTGATTCCGGGGTTTCCAGCTATATGCTGATGCGCCGTGGCTGCCGTGTACATTACTGCTTCTTTAACCTCGGCGGAGCAGCCCACGAGATTGGCGTACGTCAGGTCGCACACTATCTGTGGAACCGTTTTGGGCGCTCGCACCGTGTGCGCTTTGTGGCGATCGATTTTGAGCCGGTAGTCGGTGAAATCCTCGAAAACGTTGATGACGGTCAGATGGGGGTGGTACTGAAGCGGATGATGGTACGTGCGGCCTCTATGGTGGCAGAGCGCTATGGTGTCCAGGCGCTGGTGACCGGTGAAGCCATTGGCCAGGTCTCCAGCCAGACCCTGACTAATTTACGTCTGATCGATAATGCCAGTGATACGCTGATCCTGCGGCCACTGATTTCCCATGACAAAGAACATATTATCAATCTGTCCCGAGAGATCGGTACTGAAGACTTTGCCCGCACTATGCCGGAATACTGCGGTGTGATTTCCAAAAGCCCGACGGTCAAAGCCATCAAGAGCAAAATTCTTGCCGAAGAGGAGAAGTTTGACTTCAGTATCCTTGATAAGGTGGTGCAGGAAGCCAGCAACCTCGATATCCGGGAAATTGCAGAGCAGACCGCCGATGAAGTGGCTGAGGTCGAGACAGTAGCATCCTTTGCCGGGAATGACAGTATTCTGGATATCCGTTCCATCGATGAGCAGGAGGACCGGCCTCTGCGTGTCGGAAATGTTGATATTCAGTCACTGCCGTTCTATAAGCTGAGCAGTCAGTTCGCGGGACTTGACCAGAGCCGGACCTGGTTATTGTATTGTGAACGCGGAGTGATGAGCCGTTTGCAGGCCCTGTACCTGCACGAGCAAGGCTACACCAATGTGAAAGTTTATCGTCCTTAACCGTATGTTGTGCTAAAAAAGCCCGCGCCAGTTCACTGCCGCGGGCTTTTTATTAGCTGCCGGTTTCCTGATAATTATAGATACCGGGGGCCAATACCAGTGGCTCAGCAACTGCCCTGGCGGTGTCATGTCCCGCCAGCAAATCAATTAATTTCAGCGCAAAATCTATCGAGGTGCCCGGCCCCTGGCTGGTCAGCAGGTTAACCCGTGGATCCCAGACAACCCGGCGCTCCATCCATTGTTGCGAAGGGATTAATGACTGTAGTCCGGGGAAACCGGTCATGTTTCCGACGGGGAAAAGGTTGTGGGCTGCCAGCACTTTGCCCGGGGCGGCACAGATGGCGGCAACGATTCTGCCGGTCACATGAAACTGACGTACGGTTTCAATTAATAGCAGGCTGTCACTGAAAGTTTCAGCACCCCGATCGCCGCCCGGCAGAACCAGTGCGTCGAAAGGCTGGTCTGCGACCGACACCAGTGTGGTATCGCATTGCAGACGGACTCCCCGCGAACAGATCATCAGTGTTTCGCCGTCACTTTCCACACTGGCTGTGGTGACCTGAATCCCGGCCCTGACCAGCAGATCGATAACCGTTACGGCTTCTGTTTCTTCACTACCATGTGCCAGGCATACCAGCACTGATTTGGGTGTGCCCATGGGCAGACTCCTTAGATTTTACAAGTTGATATAAGGTCCGGTGCGCCGGGAGAGCAATGCCGAATTCCGTGGCCTTACGCAACAGATAACCGGTGATATAGTTAATTTCGGTGCTGCGGCCTGCCTGGATATCCTGCAGCATCGACGAGTAATTTCCGGCGCTGTGTTCTGCTACATGAATCACGTTACTTTGTAATTGCTGTGCATCGGCGTGCAGATTTGCTCTGGCCATCACTGCCGCCAGTTCTTCACAGAGCTGGCGGATCTCGTCCTGATGCTGTAACAGCCCGCCGTTCCTGCAATTATATTTAATGGTTAGCGGGTTAATAACGCAATTTATCGCCAGTTTCTGCCAGCATGCAGGCAGAATATCATTGTGCCAGGCGACATCCGGTAATGCAGTATGCATCAGGTCAGCTAACGGGCTGAGCTGGCTTTCATTACGTGCCACGGGGCCGATATGGGTAATACCGTGGGAGACATGAATAACCTGTCCGCGGCTCCGGTACGACGAGTGAGTGGTGATAGCCCGTAATACGGGCTGATTGAGTGCCGGTAATTCGTCAATAACCCCCATACCATTATGCATCAGCACGATAGTGCACTGGGCCGGCAGCCGCGGCAGCAGCTGCTGAATCGCATTTGAAATCTGTGCGGCTTTCAGGGTGACCAGCAGCAGTTCTGTTTCGGCTAACAAGGCCGGGTTATTGGCCGGAAAAATATGGCGGTATACTTCACCTTCAGGGCTGGTGATATGGACGGTGGTATGGGGATGGGCCACACGTAACCAGCCTTGTACCTGATGCCCCTGACGGCTCAGGGCGGAAAGCCAGATTTGTCCTAAGGCACCGCAGCCCAGTACGGTTATATTCATGGTTACTCCAGGGTGTCAGCAGCGGTAAACCGTTTTTTAGCCAGCGAATGCCCTTTTCTGAAGCGGGGCATTTTTTTACCGCGTCAATCTGCGTATTATGCATGGCAAACCAGAGTCAGGAGAAGTAAAGATGCCATCTTTCGATATTGTTTCTGAAGTAGAACTTCAGGAAGTGCGTAATGCGGTGGAAAACGCCAGCCGTGAACTGTCCACCCGTTTTGATTTTCGTAACGTTATTGCCAGCGTTGAATTAAATGAAAAGAACGAAACCATTAAGGTCAGTTCTGAGTCTGATTTCCAGGTAAAACAGCTGGTCGATATTCTGCGTGAAAAACTGCTGAAGCGCGGCATTGAAGGCGCTGCACTGGAAGTACCGGACGAGATAGAACATAGCGGAAAAAGCTGGACAACAGAGGCCAAACTGAAAAAAGGTATTGAGTCGGATGTGGCGAAAAAAATCGTCAAGCTGATCAAAGACAGTAAACTGAAAGTTCAGACCCAGATCCAGGGCGAATCACTGCGCGTGACGGGAAAATCACGTGATGATCTGCAAGGGGCAATGAATCTGGTACGTAACGGCAATCTGGGGCAGCCGTTTCAGTTTAAAAACTTTCGCGATTAATCGATAGCAGTCATAAAAAAAGCGCGACCCTTCCGGCGTCGCGCTTTTTTTTGCCTGTCGGCTGACAGGGCAGGGCATTAAGCGGGCTGCGGCTGATAGTCTGCAACCAGGGTTTCCAGCGCCTCGCGGCTGGTTACTTTGCTGTCAATTTTCACATAAATGCTGTTTTCTGCCGGTACCATCATCACCGAAGAGACTCCCGGCACCGCCGCCAGTTTTTTTTCCAGTCCTGCGGCATGTTGTAAATTACCGGACACCAGACGCAGGCTACTGACGTAGGGGGGCTCTTGCATGGTCAGGCTGACCAGCAGCCAGACAACGGCCAGCAACGTGCCTGCCAGGAATACGGTTTGAGCATCAATATGGCCAAAAATCCAGCCACCGAGGCTACCGCCAATCGCAACCCCGATAAACTGGCTGGTGGAGTAGACGCCCATTGCCGTGCCTTTATAGCCGGCCGGTGATTCCTTACTGATCAATGAGGGGAGAATGGCTTCCATCAGGTTAAAGGCAAAGAAAAAGACCTGTACTCCGACAACCAGGGTCCAGAAGTGGGTGCCTGCGCCCCACAGAATAATTTCGGCGATCACCAGTAGCGCAACACAGCTGACAAAGACCGCCTTCATCTTACGTTTTGCTTCGGCAATGATAATAAAAGGCAATACGGCGACAAAGGAAATCAGCATGGTGGCCAGGTAGACTTTCCAGTGCTCTGACGGAGGCAGACCGGCATTTTCGAATTGTCCCGGCAGTGCTACAAAACTCGACATCAGCAGAATATGCAGGCACAGGATACCGAAGTTCAGTTTCAGCAGGCGCGAACTGCCAAGGACTTTTCTGAAACTGCCTTTAACCATCCCCGACTCGCGGTTAAGCATATGGCCGGTGGCAGAAGGGACTATCAGTAAAGTAATAACGATACCCGCTGCCGCAAGGATAGCTATCATCCAGAACAGCGCATGTAATCCCAGTAAATGGGTGACTACCGGGCCGACGACCATCGCAATAGCAAAGGTGATGCCGAAGCTGATACCGATAAAAGCCATCGCTTTGGTAC
Source organism: Tatumella sp. JGM94 (assembly GCF_018257595.1). Classification (NCBI taxonomy): domain Bacteria; kingdom Pseudomonadati; phylum Pseudomonadota; class Gammaproteobacteria; order Enterobacterales; family Erwiniaceae; genus Tatumella; species Tatumella sp. JGM94. The sequence goes on from NZ_JAERJN010000005.1 coordinate 77,869, forward strand.
GATTTTGTTCGCGGGTTAAATCTGATAACAGGGCCATAACCGCGGCGGCGATTGCTCCGGAACCTTGTAAGGCACGGCCGAGGATGATGCCCCAGATTGAACTGCTGAGGGCCGCAATTATACTGCCGAGGACAAACAATAATAAACCACCGACAATTAATGGCTTACGGCCAATACGGTCTGACAGCAAACCGAAAGGGATCTGGAAGACTGCCTGAGCTAAGCCATAGATACCAATCGCCAGACCTATAAGTGTTTCTGATGCTCCCTGCAGGGCCATCCCGTAAGTGGTCAGCACTGGCAGAACCATAAACATTCCAAGCATTCTAAGGGAAAACACCGTGCCAAGGCCCCATGTCGCTCTTAATTCGAGGGGCGTCATTTTATTATCGTTCATTAAAACCTCTTTTCATTTCCTGACGCTATAGTAAGGGGCGAAGCCTGACGGGTAAAATAATAGTTCTTAACCAGAGGTAACAAAAAAGAAAAAAGGCGCGAGATTCGCGCCTTTTTTGCCTCGGGTCCGAGGGGGGTTACCACACGTAAGTCAGTAAATCTTTCGATGCCGGGGTCATAAAATCGACAGACATCATAACGCTAAGGGCTGTGATAGCGACAATCGAAAATACAAACAGCTTACGTGCCCAGACACGATCGTCATTACTGCTTTTATAGCCGGTCAGGGCCATTCCCAGCCACCAGACGCTGACTGCTGCGGCAACTACCAGATATTTATAGCCTGCATACCCCCCGAGAGACAGCATCAGGGTCGCAATCATAAACGCCAGAATATATAAGGTGATATGATTTTTCGCCACCGAGATACCTTTCACGACCGGCAGTACCGGAATATTTGCCGCCTGATAATCTTTAAAACGGTAGATGGCAATCGCATAGGAGTGGGGCATCTGCCATAAACTAAAGATAGCGAGCAAAATAAGGGCACCGGCATCAAACTCATTACTTACGGCACAATAACCGATCACCGGAGGCGCAGCCCCCGACAGGCTGCCGATTAATGTACCGTACACCGAGTGACGCTTCATATACAGGCTGTAGATACCGACGTATACAATGAAACCAGCCACTGACAACCACATAGCCAGTGGGTTGGCGCCAAAGTACAGCAACGCAAAGCCAGCAATACCTAATAAGGTTGCATAAACCAGACTGGTTTTCGCGGAAATGAGCCCTTTTACCAGCACCCGGTTCCTGGTTCTCTCCATTTTTCGGTCTATGTCGCGGTCAATCACGTTGTTAAACACGCAACCTGATGCAACCACCAGTGATACACCGGCCAGTGATATGAGAAACAGGGTGTAATTAATGCTGCCTTTCGAGGCCAGCAGAAAACCCCCTATCACAGAAATTAAATTTCCGAAAATAATTCCTGGTTTTGTAACTTGCAGGTATTGCTTAATCATTACGGTTAACTCTGTTAGTGGGGCATCATGTTGTAGTTAAGGTTCCACATGATCCACAGTGAGCCAACAACAACAATCAAAATGATGACTGCTGAGAAGACCAGTGCTACCAGGTTCCATCCGCCTTCTGACTTACGGTCCAGATGCAGGAAGTACACCAGGTGAACCACTATCTGTACCACGGCACAGATAACGACCACTGCCAGAATAGTGTTCTTCGCAGCACCGCCATCCATCACCATCCAGAAGGGGATAGCCGTCAGGATGACAGAAAGAATGAAGCCGATAACATATGACTTCACACTCCCGTGAGATGCGCCATGTTCGGTTACTGAATGGTTCATTACATGGCCCCCATCAGATAGACAATGGTAAATACACAAATCCATACCACATCCAGGAAGTGCCAGAACAGGCTCAGGCACATGATACGGGTACGGTTTGTCGCCGTCAGACCACGGGTTCCTACCTGGAACATCAGGACCAGCATCCAAATCAGACCACAGGTCACGTGCAGACCATGAGTACCGACTAAGGTAAAGAATGCTGACAGGAAGCCACTGCGCTGCGGGCCCCAGCCTTCTGCAATCAGGTTATGGAACTCGTTAATTTCCATACCGATAAATCCGAGACCAAACAGGAACGTCAGCAACAGCCAGCCCAGTACGGCGCCTTTACTGTTGCGGTTCATGCCAATCACGGAAAAACCATAAGTAATAGAGCTCAACAGCAGTAAGGCTGTTTCACCCAGTACATAAGGCAGTTCAAAAAAGTCTTTACCTGAAGGGCCGCCAGCCGTGCTGTGGACCATGACCGCATACGTCGCAAACAAGGTTGCAAAGATAATGCAGTCACTCATCAGGTAGATCCAGAAACCAAAAACTTTATTGGCTCCTGCATCGTGATGCCCATGGTCCCCATGGGCGTCGTGGTGTTTAGTGAGAGTTTCAGAAGACATTATTTCACACCCGCTTTGCTAAGTTCTTCAAAGTGCCGGTTTTCGATCCGCTCAATTTCTTCAACAGAGACATAGTAATCCACGTCTTCGTCGAAACTTTTGCCGATCCACAATGCAATCATCGCCAGGAAAGACAGGCCAGCCAGCCACCAGATCCACCAGATCATTGCAAAACCGAAGATGGTTGCAAACAGGGCGATCACGACCGGAATACCACTGTTTTTCGGCATATGAATTTCTTCATAATGGGCCGGTTTTTTATAAGCTTCACCGCGTTCTTTCATTTCCCAGAAAGCATCACGTTCATGCACCTCCGGAATCACGGCAAAGTTATAGAATGGCGGAGGAGAAGAGCATGCCCAGTCCAGGGTACGGCCACCCCATACATCACCGGTCAGATCCCGGTTTTGTTCACGGTCACGGACCGATACCCAGAACATAATGACCTGACAAAGGATCCCGATAGCAATCAGACCGGCACCACAGGCCGCAACAACCAGCAGCGGGTGGAACTGAGGATCAATATTCTGGCTCAGACGGCGGGTCATCCCCATAAAGCCCAGAGCATACAGCGGCATAAAGGCAACGAAGAAACCGATAATCCAGAACCAGAAGGCACGTTTACCCCAGGTTTCATTCAGAGTGAAGCCAAAGGCTTTCGGGAACCAGTAACTGACACCTGCCATACAACCGAAGACCACACCACCGATAATAACGTTATGGAAGTGCGCAATCAGGAACAGGCTGTTATGCAGGACGAAGTCGGCACCGGGAACTGCTAACAGTACCCCGGTCATACCACCGACCGAGAAGGTGACGATAAAGCCAACGGTCCACAGCATCGGTGCCGTCATCTGAATGCGGCCCTGATACATAGTGAACAACCAGTTAAAGATTTTAACCCCGGTAGGAATGGCGATAATCATCGTCATAATACCGAAGAAGGCGTTAACGTTGGCCCCGGCACCCATTGTAAAGAAGTGGTGCAGCCAGACGATAAACGACAGAACGGTAATCGCAACGGTTGCCCACACCATAGAGGTGTAACCAAACATGCGTTTTTTGGCGAAGGTCGCAGTAACTTCCGAGAACACACCAAACACCGGCAGCACCAGAATATACACTTCCGGATGGCCCCAGACCCAGATCAGGTTGACGTACATCATCATGTTGCCACCCATTTCGTTGGTAAAGAAATGGAAGCCCAGATAGCGGTCAAGGGTCAGCAGTGCCAGAGTGACGGTTAATACCGGGAACGCTGCAATGATCAGTACGTTAGTACATAACGAAGCCCAGGTGAAAATAGGCATTTTGAACATTGTCATACCCGGGGCACGCATCTTCAGAATAGTGACGAAGAAGTTAATCCCGGTCAGGGTAGTACCAATCCCTGACAGCTGCAGGCTCCATATCCAGTAATCAACCCCGACCCCCGGACTGTACTCTGCACCTGACAATGGCGGATAAGCCAGCCAGCCGGTCTGAGCAAATTCACCCACACCCAGTGACAGGTTAACCAGCACCACACCGATAGCGGTAAACCAGAAGCTGAGGTTATTGAGGAACGGGAAGGCAACGTCACGTGCACCAATCTGTAACGGAACGGCGATGTTCATCAGACCGACCACGAACGGCATCGCGACGAAGAAAATCATAATCACGCCGTGGGCGGTAAAGATTTGGTCGTAGTGATGAGGCGGCAGAAAGCCTGCTTCCCCGGCAGAGGCCAGCACCTGCTGGCTACGCATCATGATAGCATCGGCAAAACCACGCAACAGCATGACGAAAGCCAGAATGATATACATGATACCGAGTTTCTTATGGTCCACAGAGGTAATCCACTCAGACCACAGATACTTCCACTTACCGAAGTAAGTGATGGCGGCCAGAAGAGCAACACCGCCAATGATAATCGCAGCGCAGGTGACCATGACGATAGGTACGTCCAGTGGTATCGCTGCTAAGCTTAATTTTCCTAACATGCTGTTATTCCCCTGCTCCGGCGGAAGCTGCGTGATCCATGTTCATGCCCTGATGGGAGGACATGTCCATTTTCCCGTCATGTGTCATAAACTTATCAACGACCTGCCTGAACAGATCAGGATTAGCTGTTGAGAAGTACTCCACCGGGTTGTTTTCACTTGGTGCAGCCAGTTTATTGAAGTCATCCATAGTGGTCAGAGTGGCAGGTGCTGCTTTCACTTTGTCGACCCACTGCCGGAATTCCGCATCGTCTTTGGTCGCAATGGCTTTAAATTTCATGCCAGAGAAACCGCGACCACTGAAGTTAGAAGAAATACCGTCAAAAATACCTGGTTCATTCGCAATCAGGTGCAGTCGGGTCTGCATACCTGCCATAGCGTAGATCTGGCTGCCAAGGGTAGGAATAAAGAAGGAGTTCATGACCGAGTTTGAGGTGATTTTGAAACTGACCGGTGTATTTGCCGGGAAGGCAATCTGGTTAACCGTTGCAATTCCTTGCTCAGGGTAGATAAACAACCATTTCCAGTCGAGGGCAATAACGTCAATTTCAACAGGTTTTACATCGGAAGCAATGGGTTTACTTGGCTCGAGAGCGTGGGTTGATTTCCATGTCAACACACCAAGGAAGATGATGATGAGGATTGGAATTGTCCAAACGACAGCTTCAATCTTATTAGAGTGCGACCAGTTAGGTGAATATTTAGCATTCGTATTGGATGCCCGATACTTCCAGGCAAATACGATAGCCATTAAGACTGCCGGGATGACGACCACTAACATTAAGCCAAAGGCTGTCAAAATCAGTGAGCGTTGCTCCAGTGCAATCTGACCTTTAGGATTTAACAATGCACTATCACAGCCACTAAGCAAAATAGCACCGGTGATAAGTGACAAAATCCCCAAACTTTTATTGTATTTCCTGAGTCTCATTTAACGACCTCAATGACAAAGGGCTTATTGTCGTTTAAGTGTGGCGGCATTTTACGGCAAGGTTTATAAACTGTAAACCATATTGAATTTATGTCAGTAAGTTGTGGCTACATATTGCAAGGAATTTAACAAATGTGGTGGGGGCATTGAAATGATCAAGGACATCAAAGGATTGGCTTAATATAACCAGACGACAATAACCCCGTAGTTAATGTTCTTTATTGCTATAAATATCGATATTAATTATCAATTATTTAACACTTTACCTATTTATTTTAACAATAGGTGCTTTTATCGCACCGTATAAAAGCACCGGTATGTACAATTAATAAGCAATCCTGTTTTGTGTGAACAAAGAAAAAACTAAACCGTTAATTATCGCTGATCATTAAATGTCTTTTTTCAGACTCAGGCAGTCCAGTACGACTCCGAGAATGACTGCCAGGCTAATCACCACCATGCCAGCTTCAAACAAGGGAACATCGCGGACGTTACCCGGAAGCCAGCCTGAAGCACCAGATATAAGTGTAGACAACCAGACCAAAAGTACCAGGCAACCGGAAACAAAGAGGCGGAATGCCCAGCGATAGGCGAGAGGAAAACAGCGTCGCGGGGCGAACTGCCCGGCGACTGCCGGCATCAGATTATTGCGACTTATCAGTAGCAGCAGTAACCCCGGCAGTCCTGCGGCGACAGTAAAGGCATAGAATCCGGGCCAGCCCCAGAGTTCGACCAGCCAGCCGGCAGCAGGGCCGACATAAACGCGGCCGACAGCAGACAGGGCAGACAGCAGCGCAAACTGGGTGGCAGAAAAAGAGCTATTGCATAAGGCCATTAACAGGGCCACAAAAGCAGCCGTCCCCATACCACCACACAGGTTCTCGATAAATACTGCGCTGGCCATACTCCATAAATGCACATCAGTGATTGTCAGTAACCAGTAAGCCAGGTTTGACAGGGTCTGTAATATACCGAACCACATTAGTGCGCGAAACAGGCTGAGTTTTTGCATCACCACTCCGCCATACAGGGCACCGACAATGGTAGCCAGTAAGCCGAGAGTCTTATTCACCAGCCCGACGTCGCCGGCATTAAATCCCAGACCGCGGATCAGAAAGGTGGTGGTCAGGGCTCCGGCAAAGGCATCACCCAGTTTATACAGGATAATCAGTGTAATCATCAGCCAGGCATTATTACGGCTAAAGAAATCCAGCAACGGCGCGACTACGGCCTGGCGCAGGGTCAGTGGCCTGACAGCCGGGCCGGCCGGTTCCCTGGCAAGTAATGTGCCTGCAATGCCGGGCAGCATAAGTGCAGCCATCAGCCAGTAAGTGGCATGCCAGCCCAGATAACGATCTGCCAGCCAGAGAGCCAGCCCGCCGGAAACCAGCATCGCCAGCCGGTAACCCAGCACGGTGATGGCTGCACCGCTGCCGCGCTGTTCGGCCGGCAGGACATCGGTTTTCCAGGCATCGAACACAATATCCTGCGAGGCCGAACAAAAGGCGACGATCACTGCCAGTAATGCCAGCAGCGTCAGGTGTCCTGACGGCTGAAGAAAGCCAAGGCAGGCGATAGCCACAATCAGGGCACACTGGGTAAGTAACAGCCATCCCCTGCGGCGTCCGAGCAGCGGCGGGGAGTAGCGATCCATAAAGGGGGACCAGAGGAATTTAAATACATAGGCCTGGCCAACCAGAGAGAAAATACCGATGGTTTTTAAATCGATATTTTCAACCGTCATCCAGGCCTGAAGTGTACCCGATGTCAGGGCCAGAGGCAGGCCCGATGAAAACCCGAGTAACAGCAGAACGGCAAAGTTGCGCTGAGTGAAGATTTTTAAATAGTCTGAACGCATGGCATCCTGGCTGCACGAAGAAAATTCATGCAGCCATCATAACATTCAGTGCGAGTTTTGTTTAATGAACTGGTTAATGCTGGTGTCGCGGGACATATCAGTAATCACATCACTCAGGGTCTGGTTAACCGCCTGAGTAATTTTGTCGTTAGTTGCGCTGAACGGACCTTCAATACTGTAGGTCTGGCGGTAGGTTTTTATCTGTTTATTGCCATTTTTCGCGGTGGCGGTAATAGAAATGTCCGCACTGGTGGTAATACTGTAACGCAGATTCCCCTGAGAGACGTTAGCGTACAGTTTGTTAACCACGATCTGCAGGTCAACAGCACCGTCAGGGCCAATCATATAACCGCGGGCAGTCATCTGCTTTTCAAGCACTTCCTGTAACAGGAAGCGCAGATCACGTGACGGTGTCAGGGTGACCAGCTGGTTATCGCGGGTCACCTGAGCCAGTGCCTGGCTGGTACGTTGATCGGCACCATTAATACTGATAGTCACACCCATCAGGGCCGGATCCTGCTGCGGCAGAGTCATTGTCGGGGTAACATCCAGGGTGTTGCTGCTGGTGGCACATCCGGCAAGGGCCAATACCGCCAGTAAAGGAAAGACTGCTCTTCTTAACATACAAATTTTCTCATCACATGATAACAACAGTCAGCCGGAGGGGCTGCTGTCAGGGAATTTTTTGGCGACACCAGCAGGTATTCGCTGGCTGACTTATAAAAGTCTCTGGATTTCAGCGGCTGACTCATCCATAGTCCGCTGATCGCGCGAAGCTATCATGCGCAATTGGTTATAAAATAGCACGTTTTTTTTGCGCTCTGGCGCAGTGATAATGAAAACACACTACTATTGATCATAAGGGCAGTGCGCTTGCCAGCCAGGAGTGTCAGAAATGATCCGTGAACAGATTGAAGACAAGTTACGTAATGAATTTCAGCCTCTGCATCTCGAAGTGCAGGATGAAAGCTATCGTCACAATGTACCGGCCGGTGCCGAAAGTCACTTTAAAGTCGTGATAGTGTCCGACCGCTTTGAAGGGTTGCGTTTTCTGGCCCGCCATCGTGCTATCTACGGGATTCTGGCTGACGAACTTGCCGGTCCGGTACATGCACTGGCATTACATACTTATACTGCCAGTGAATGGCAGGGGCTACAGGATACTGTACCGGCCTCCCCTGATTGTCGCGGGGCCGGATTACAGGCCTGACGGCGGGCTACCCGGCAGGTATTTATACGTCCGAAAGGCCGTTTTTTTGAAAAAAAAGCCACTGACAGGCAAAAACCCGCAATATCACAGGTTTCGTCTGCGTGTGGCTTCTCGACTCATTCAACCGATGTCGCTATAATGCTGCGTCTATTTTTCCGGAATGTCTTCGGGACGCTTCTGGTAACAGGGATCGGAGTTTTCTTCACGGAAGCCGTCCCGGTTGTTAGATAGTGCGTATTTTATAATGCGTGATGTCTGAAGTTGACCGAGCACGTGATTTTTTGAGGTAACAAGATGCAAGTTTCAGTTGAAACCACACAGGGCCTTGGCCGTCGCATTACCATCACAGTCGCTGCTGACAGCATTGAGACTGCGGTAAAGAAAGAACTGGTAGAAGTATCTAAGAAAGTCCGTATCGATGGTTTCCGTAAAGGCAAAGTGCCTAAGAACATCATTGAACAGCGTTACGGTGCATCCGTGCGTCAGGATGTACTGGGCGAGCTGATGTCACGCAACTTTGTTGATGCGATCATCAAAGAAAAAATCAATCCGGCGGGCGCACCTAAATATGTACCGGGTGAATACAAGCCGGGTGAAGACTTCACTTACTCTGTAGAGTTTGAAGTGTATCCGGAAGTTGAACTGAAAGGTCTGGACACTATCGAGGTTGAGAAACCACTGGTAGAAGTGAAAGACGAAGACGTTGATACCATGCTGGATACCCTGCGCAAGCAGCAGGCTGACTGGAAAGAAACGGATGCTGCCGCGACTGCTGAAGATCGCGTCACTATCGATTTCTCTGGTTCAGTTGACGGTGAAGAGTTTGAAGGCGGTAAATCGTCTGACTTCGTTCTGGCAATGGGCCAGGGCCGTATGATCCCGGGCTTCGAAGAAGGTCTGGTTGGTCATAAAGCCGGTGAAGAATTCACCATCGACGTGAAATTCCCTGAAGAATATCACGCTGAAACTCTGAAAGGTAAAGATGCTAAATTTGCGATTGTTCTGAAAAAAGTAGAACAGCGTGAACTGCCTGAATTTACCGAAGAGTTCGTCAAGCGTTTTGGCGTTGCTGATGGCTCTGTTGCCGGTCTGCGTACCGAAGTTCGTAAGAACATGGAACGCGAACTGAAAGGCGCAGTGCGTAATAACATCAAAACTCAGGCGATTGATGGTCTGGTGAATGCTAACGATATCGAGGTGCCTGCGGCACTGATCGACAGCGAGATTGATGTTCTGCGTCGTCAGGCAGCCCAGCGTTTTGGCGGTGATGAAAAACAGGCACTGGAATTACCTCGTGAACTGTTTGAAGAACAAGCGAAACGCCGTGTTGTTGTTGGTTTACTGCTGGGTGAAGTTATCCGTACCAGTGAATTAAAAGCTGACGAAGACCGCGTTAAAGGCCTGATCGAAGAAATGGCATCTGCTTATGAAGATCCTCAGGAAGTGATCGAATTCTACAGCAAAAACAATGAGCTGATGAATAACATGCGCAATGTTGCACTGGAAGAGCAGGCGGTTGACGTATTGCTTGAAAAAGCAAAAGTTACCGAAAAAGCGGCTAACTTCCACGACCTGATGAACCAGGGCCAGACTGCATAAGTCTGACTTAACGGTTCTCAGGTGAAGCCCGTGATCAGATTGGTCACGGGCTTTTTTACTTTTATAGCTAAAACTCCGTAACCCGCAGTGCTTTTTGTCGGTATTTCAGAGATTAACCGGCAGATTATCGGGTAATCTCTGGTGTAATATTCGCGAATTATCAAAAGATTGTTATGCTTGAAATATCGGTAGTTACCCCCATATACAGGGGAGTGTAAGATGAGACTGACTGATTAACCGTCCTGACGTTGTCGGAAGGAGGCAGGCTTCGGGGATTCGTAGCTTTCCTAACGTAAAATCGGTACAGAGTATTACCAATGTAATTTATTCAGGAGACGGTTATGTCATACAGTGGCGAACGTGAAATGATGGCATCACAAATGGCGCTGGTGCCAATGGTGGTTGAACAGACTTCACGCGGAGAGCGTTCTTACGACATTTTTTCCCGCTTACTTAAAGAGCGTGTGATCTTTTTGACAGGGCAGGTTGAAGACCAGATGGCCAACCTGATTGTCGCTCAGATGCTGTTTTTAGAAGCCGAAAATCCTGAGAAAGATATTTATCTGTATATTAACTCGCCGGGTGGCGTGATCACTGCCGGAATGTCGATTTATGACACCATGCAGTTTATCAAACCTGATGTCAGCACCATTTGTATGGGCCAGGCATGTTCGATGGGGTCATTCCTGTTGACGGCCGGGGCAGAAGGTAAACGTTTCTGCCTGCCAAATTCACGGGTTATGATCCATCAGCCACTGGGCGGTTTCCAGGGCCAGGCAACAGATATTGAAATTCATGCCCGCGAAATCCTGAAAGTGAAACAGCGGATGAATGAGTTAATGGCGAAGCATACAGGCCAGTCGCTGGCACAGATTGAAAGCGATACTGAACGTGACCGTTTCCTCTCAGCAGCAGAAGCGGTAGAGTATGGTCTGGTCGATTCTATTCTGACGCAGCGTAAATAAGGCTGTTTGCTACACTGCTTAAACCGCAGGCTGAAACCCGGGTAAATAGTGTATTGACGATGCCAGTCTGCTGCACGTTAAGTCGTGTTGCAGATTATCGAAACAATTAAAGAGGTAACTGATGACAGAAAAGCGCAAAGACGGTTCAGGTAAGTTGCTGTACTGCTCTTTTTGCGGCAAGAGCCAGCATGAAGTGCGTAAACTGATTGCCGGACCGTCAGTGTATATCTGTGATGAATGCGTTGATTTATGCAATGACATCATCCGTGAAGAGATTAAAGACGTCGCGCCTCATCGTGAACGTAGCGCACTGCCTACACCACGTGAAATCCGCGTTCATCTCGACGATTACGTGATTGGCCAGGAAAAAGCCAAAAAAGTGCTGTCAGTAGCGGTGTATAACCACTACAAACGCCTGCGTAATGGTGACACCAGCAACGGTGTTGAACTGGGCAAAAGTAACATTCTGCTGATTGGTCCGACCGGTAGCGGTAAAACCTTACTGGCGGAAACCCTGGCGCGGTTACTGGATGTGCCTTTCACTATGGCTGATGCCACCACCCTGACCGAAGCGGGTTATGTGGGGGAGGATGTGGAAAACATCATCCAGAAATTGTTGCAGAAATGCGACTATGATGTGGAAAAAGCCCAGCGCGGTATCGTCTATATTGATGAAATCGACAAAATCTCGCGTAAGTCTGATAACCCGTCAATAACCCGTGATGTGTCCGGTGAAGGGGTTCAGCAGGCATTACTGAAACTGATTGAAGGTACTGTGGCCGCTGTTCCGCCGCAGGGCGGACGTAAGCATCCGCAGCAGGAGTTTTTACAGGTAGATACCTCTAAAATCCTGTTTATCTGTGGTGGTGCTTTTGCCGGACTGGACAAAGTGATTGCTCAGCGTGTTGAAACCGGCTCAGGTATCGGTTTTGGTGCAACGGTAAAAGACAAGTCACAGAAAGCGACTGAAGGTCAGTTACTGTCTCAGGCAGAGCCGGAAGATCTGATTAAATTCGGTTTAATCCCTGAATTTATTGGCCGTCTGCCGGTAGTGGCGACGCTGAACGAATTAAGTGAAGAGGCATTAATTCAGATTCTGCGTGAGCCGAAAAATGCTTTGACCAAGCAGTACCAGGCATTATTCAGCCTGGAAGGCGCTGAACTTGAGTTCCGTGATGAGGCGTTAACCGCAATTGCCAAAAAAGCGATGGCCCGTAAAACCGGTGCCCGTGGCTTACGTTCAATTGTTGAAGCCGCACTGCTGGATACCATGTATGACCTGCCTTCGATGGAAGGCGTGGAAAAAGTGGTGATTGATGACAGTGTTATCGAAGGGCAGTCAGAACCTATGCTGATTTACGGTAAGCAGGAAGCTCAGGCGTCTGGCGAATAAATCAGCAAAATAGCCATCTGTTAGTTAATAAAGGGGAAAATCTTTTCCCCTTTTATTTTTTCTCGCATTTATGACATTGAATGTCTTGTCATCATCCCCATATACTCAATAACCTTTGGGCCTGAAGCACCCTGACGCTGTAAAAGGGTAGCTGAGCCCATCACCTGGCGGAAATTAAACTAAGAGAGAGCTCTATGAATTCTGAGCGTTCCGAACGCATTGAAATCCCCGTATTGCCGTTACGCGATGTGGTGGTTTATCCGCACATGGTTATTCCGTTGTTTGTCGGACGTGAAAAGTCGATTCGCTGTCTGGAAGCGGCAATGGACAACGATAAAAAGATCCTGTTGGTGGCACAAAAAGAAGCTTCCACCGATGAACCCGGCGTTAATGATCTTTTTTCCGTCGGTACAGTTGCCTCTGTGTTGCAGATGCTGAAACTTCCCGATGGCACCGTCAAAGTGCTGGTGGAAGGCCTGCAGCGTGCGCGTATCGATACCCTGTCCGATAACGGTGACCATTTTGCAGCCCGTGCAGATTATCTGGAATCTGCAGAAATTGAAGAGCGTGAGCAGGAAGTGCTGGTACGCACGGCGGTGAATCAGTTTGAAGGTTACATCAAACTGAATAAAAAAATTCCGCCGGAAGTCCTGACGTCGCTGAACAATATTGATGATGCGGCCCGTCTGGCTGATACCATTGCTGCTCATATGCCCCTGAAACTGGCTGATAAACAGTCAGTTCTGGAAATGACAGATATTAATGAACGTCTTGAATATTTGATGGCGATGATGGAATCGGAAATCGATCTGTTACAGGTCGAAAAGCGTATCCGTAACCGTGTCAAAAAACAGATGGAAAAAAGCCAGCGTGAGTACTATCTGAATGAGCAAATGAAAGCCATTCAGAAAGAACTCGGCGAAATGGATGATGCACCTGACGAATTTGAAGCGCTGAAGCAGAAGATTGAAGCGGCGAAAATGCCGAAAGAGGCGAAGGAAAAAACTGAAGCCGAGCTGCAGAAGCTGAAAATGATGTCCCCTATGTCGGCGGAAGCGACAGTCGTCCGTGGCTATATCGACTGGATGGTTCAGGTGCCGTGGAACGGTCGCAGTAAGGTTAAAAAAGATCTTACCCGCGCCAAAGAAACCCTGGATACGGACCATTATGGTCTGGACCGGGTAAAAGACCGTATTCTTGAGTACTTAGCCGTTCAGAGCCGGGTCAATAAAATTAAAGGTCCTATTCTGTGTCTGGTCGGACCACCAGGGGTCGGTAAAACCTCTCTTGGACAGTCAATTGCTAAAGCAACCGGCCGTAAATACGTACGTATGGCGTTAGGCGGGGTGCGTGATGAAGCGGAAATCCGCGGACATCGTCGCACCTATATCGGTTCAATGCCGGGCAAACTTATCCAGAAAATGGCCAAAGTCGGGGTGAAAAACCCACTGTTCCTGCTGGATGAAATTGACAAAATGTCGTCTGATATGCGCGGCGATCCGGCTTCTGCACTACTGGAAGTGCTGGACCCGGAGCAGAATATCGCATTTAACGATCATTACCTGGAAGTCGATTACGACCTGTCCGACGTTATGTTCGTGGCGACCTCGAACTCGATGAATATTCCGGCTCCGTTACTGGATCGTATGGAAGTGATCCGTCTTTCCGGTTATACGGAAGATGAAAAGCTGAATATTGCCCGTCGTCATTTACTGCCGAAGCAAATTGAACGTAATGCGTTAAAACCGAAAGAAATTACGGTTGAAGACAGTGCACTGATGGGCATTATTCGTTACTACACCCGTGAAGCCGGGGTACGTAGCCTGGAACGTGAACTGTCAAAGCTGTGCCGTAAAGCAGTGAAAGCCCTGTTGCTGGATAAGCAGCAGAAACACATTGCGATTAATGGCGACAACCTGAAGGATTATCTCGGGGTGCAGCGCTTTGATTACGGCCGTGCTGATGAGCAAAACCGGATTGGCGAAGTGACCGGTCTGGCATGGACCGAAGTCGGTGGTGATTTACTGACCATTGAAACTGCCAGTGTCCCGGGTAAAGGTAAACTGACCTATACCGGTTCTCTGGGTGAGGTGATGCAGGAGTCTATCCAGGCAGCAATGACGGTGGTCCGTGCCAGGGCAGAGACGCTGGGGATTAACAGTGATTTCTACGAAAAGCGTGATATCCACGTGCACGTCCCGGAAGGCGCCACACCAAAGGATGGTCCGAGTGCCGGTATTGCTATGTGTACTGCGCTGGTGTCCGCGCTGACCGGCAATCCTGTGCGGGCTGATGTCGCGATGACCGGTGAGATTACGTTGCGTGGTCAGGTACTGCCGATTGGCGGATTAAAAGAAAAGCTACTGGCTGCTCATCGTGGTGGTATTAAAACCGTACTGATCCCCGATGAAAACAAACGTGATCTGGAAGAGATCCCTGATAATGTGATAGCGGATCTGAAAATCCATCCGGTTAAATGTATCGAAGAAGTGCTTAAACTGGCACTGGAACGTGCACCGGAAGGATTTGAGGTTGAAACAGCGAAATAATCTCGTTGCGTCAGCGCGGTTATTACCGTCAAATAGCGGCGGTAATAACCCGGATGCCGGCATTGTTATCACGGCGGCATAAATTCAGAGTAATACCGTTGTGTATGGCTGCGATGCTTGTTATAACGGGCTGTTCTTTATCGGCAGTTATTCTGCCGGTAAGGTAAAAAAATAAAAGGGGATGATAGAGTGAATAAATCACAGTTGATTGACCAGATTGCTGCTAATGCGGATATCTCCAAAGCAGCAGCCGGACGTGTTTTAGATGCATTTATGAGTGCAGTAACAGAGTCACTGAAAGAAGGTGATGAAGTGGCTTTAGTCGGCTTTGGTACTTTCTCCGTGCGTGAGAGAGCAGAACGTACCGGCCGTAACCCACAGACCGGAAAGGAAATCACTATCCCGGCAGGTAAAGTTCCTGGCTTCCGTGCCGGCAAAGCACTGAAAGATTCTGTTAATTAATCGTATTTAACTCTGTGAAAGGATTTTCTTTCATGGATTGAGGACTGTACTGCCGTTCTCATGTAACATACTGGCACATCATGGTGATGTGCCTTTTTTATGCCGGTTAGCGGCTGCATAAGACGGTGACATCACCAGACAGGTTCGAAAATCAGTACCTGTTTATTGCTGATTTTTGAGTTGAACGGCGACGGTAAAGCGTCATATTTACACTACAGCGGAGTGTTGCCATACCATGATGGACAATTTACGCACGGCCTCTAGCCACATCGTATTGAAGATTATACTGGGATTGATCATTGTTTCATTCGTGCTGACCGGCGTGGGTAACTATTTGATTGGTGGTAATAGTGATTATGCCGCCAAGGTTAACGGTATCACTATCAGTGGTCCTCAGCTGGAGAATGCGTTCAATAATGAGCGTAATCGTCAGCAACAGCAACTGGGCGCACAGTTTGCTCAACTGGCAGGCAATGAACAATTTGTACAGCAAATGCGCCAGCAGGCGATGTCGGATTTGGTCGACCAGACACTGCTACAGCAGTATGTTAAGTCACTGGGACTGGATGTCAGTAACGATCAGATTAAACAGGCTATCTTTGCCCAGAAGGCTTTCCAGACCGACGGCCATTTTGATAATGCCCGTTTTACCGGCCTGATTAACAGTATGGGATATACCCCTGACCAGTATGCAGTGGCATTACGTAAGAGCCTGAGTACTGGTCAGCTGATTAACGGGATCACGGATACTGATTTTATGCTGAAGAATGAAATCAGCCAGCTGGTGAGCCTGGTGGCACAGCAACGTAATGTCCGTGAAGCGGTCATTAGCACTGATGCGCTGGCGGCGAAGCAGACTGTTTCAGATGACGAAGTGAACAGTTATTATCAGCAACATAAAGACAGCTTCCTCGCGCCTGAACAGTTCCGTGTCAGCTATATCAAACTGGACGCGGCCAGCCTGCAAAAAATACCTTCCCCGCAACAGGTACAAGCCTGGTATGACAGTCACAAAAGTGACTACACCACGCCGCAGCGTACCCGGTTTAGTGTGATTCAGGTAAAAACACAGGCTGATGCCGACGCTGTGCTGGCACAACTTAAACAGGGAGCCGATTTCGCAGCTTTGGCTAAAGAGAAATCTATTGACCCGATTTCTGCCCGTAAAGGCGGTGACATGGGCTGGCTGGAGCCGGATACTCTGCCAGATGAACTGAAAAATGCCGGTCTGACAACCAAAGGTCAGATTTCTGGTGCGATTAAAAGTTCGGTCGGCTATCTGATTGCGCGGGTGGATGATATTCAGCCGGAACAGATCCAGCCACTATCGGCTGTTTATACCACTGTTGCTCAAAGCGCAGAGCAGGATAGTGCCGTCAGCGAGTTCTATCAGCTGCAGCAAAAAGTTAGCGATGCCGCCAGCAATAATAATGCATCCCTTTCCGGTGCAGCCAGTGTTTCCGGGGTTAATGTGGTCGAAACCGGCTGGTTTACCCGTGACACGCTGCCTGCGGACCTGAATTTTGATCAGGTAAAACAGGTTATCTTCGGCGGAACGCTGCTGGGAAGTAACGGTGCTGCCGGTAATAACTCGGATATTATTACCGTAGAGGGTGACAGAGCCTTTGTGGTTCGTATCAGTGATCATAAACCTGAAGCAGTACAACCGCTGGTTCAGGTAAAACAGCAGATTGTTGATGCGATTAAACATGACAAAGCACTGCAACAGGCACGTACTCAGGCAACGGCGATTGTTGACCAGCTGAAACAGGGGAAAACCACAAGCTTTGATGCTGCCGGTCTGAAATTTGCGGCCTCAGAAACGCTTGAGCGTAATAACCCGAATGCTGTGACATCTACTGTCTTCGCCTTACCACAGCCACAGGCAGACAAACCTTCTTACGGTATCGGGGAAGATATGCAGGGTAATGTTGTGATTTTAGCGCTGGATAAAATCAGTGAAGGCACATTACCGGAAGCTCAGGTAAAACAGATGGTCGCTGGTGTGACACAAAACAATGCGCAACTGGTATTTGCCGCACTACTGCAGAATCTGCGTCATAATGCGAAAATCAAATACGGTGCGGCTGCTCAAATGCAGTAACAGTCCGCAACCCGTGTTGTGATGTTGTAATAACAAAGGCTGCCTTGTGCAGCCTTTCTGTTTTCTGTGCGACGTCCTCTGCGCACCGCCTCATTTTTCTGACATGCTGCCGCTGAATGTTATCCAGGGAGAATTAATATGCAATCAGGACTTATACGCATGCTGTGTACTTCACTGTTTTTACTGTCTGCTGTCAGTGTGTTGCCGGCAGGGGCCAGTGATGCAGTTCCGCGCCTTACGGGTAAGATCAATACTGCTGAGACTGTGACGACGAAGGTCAGTGTGAATCAGGCAACCGCAGAAATGCTGGCAGAGGCTATGAACGGGGTGGGTCTGAAAAAAGCCCGCGCAATCGTTGAGTACCGGGAGCAGTACGGCCCTTTCAGTTCTGTTGAACAGCTGGAGGAAGTCCCGGGGATTGGTGCGGCTCTTGTAGAAAGAAATATGTCGCGTTTAACACTGTAACCCTGCGGGACTTATCAGGGAGCATGCGGAGGGGAATAACGCCGGGCAACAGATACCTTCTGTTGCCCGTGATGTTACACCAGGCCGGTTTTTTGCTTCATGGCCGTCATCACCGGTTGCGGTTGTTGCTGGTATTCTTCCAGTCCGCGGGCACGCAGATGGCAGGCCGCACATTCACCGCAGCCGTCACCGGTTATCCCGTTGTAGCAGGTCAGGGTGGAGTGACGGATCAGTGGCAGTTGCTGCCAGTAGTCTGCCAGTGCCCAGGTCTCGGCTTTATTCAGCCACATCAGCGGCGTTTCAAAGCGAACATCTCTTGCCATTCCCAGCTGAACAGCATTATTCAGTGCTTTGACAAAATCATCCCTGCAGTCGGGATAACCGGAAAAGTCCGTTTCACAGACCCCGGTGATCACTGCTTCGGCGTTTACCTGGTAAGCATAGATAGCAGCCAGTGTCAGAAACAGAATATTCCGGCCCGGAACAAAAGTACTGGGCAGACCGTCCGCTGCGGCATCGTAGGCCGGTACCGGGATGTTATCCCGTGTCAGGCTGCTGATTGCCAGCTCGTTGAGTAGTGTCACATCCAGGACTTTATGTGCTCTGGCCCCCAGTTGCTGGCTGAGCTGACGTGCGACCTCTATTTCCTGGTGATGGCGCTGGCCATAGTCGAAGGTGACACAATGGACTTCATCATACTGGTTAAGTGCCTGGATCAGGCAGGTGGTCGAATCCTGTCCGCCACTAAAAACAACTACTGCTCTTTTCATTATCGTTATTCCGCTCAGATTACGCCGGTATGTTAACCTCTGGCGGGCAAAAGGACAAAGCCCGCGGCACGCAAGGTAAACCGGAGAAGATGGTCAGCAATTCAGTTCAGATTGCCAGTGGCTGATATCACCGATATTCTGGCCGACCCAGTGGGGATTATAGTAAGTATCCGGATAACGTTCTCCGCTGTCACAGATTAACGATACCAGTGCGCCCTGCTGACCCCGGGCTTTCATTTGCCGGGCGACATGGATCATACCGTAAAAGTTAGTGCCGGTAGACGCCCCCACGCGGCGACCAAGGATTTTTTCCAGTGCATAGATAGCGGCTACAGAGGCTGCATCCGGTACTTTAAGCATATTATCTATCACGCCGGGCAGAAATGAGGGTTCGACACGGGGCCGTCCTATGCCTTCAATCCGGCTGCCGGTCTGGCAGGTGAGGGTTTTGTCACCCTGTTGCCAGTAGTCATAAAACACCGAGTTCTCCGGGTCGACAGCCAGTAACTGTGTTTCAAAGCCGCGGTAGTGAATATAACGACCCAGGGTGGCTGTTGTCCCGCCGGTACCGGCGCTCATAATCAGCGTATGGGGTATCGGAAAAGGCTCATCCTGTAACTGACGGAAGATGCTTTCGGCAATATTATTATTACCCCGCCAGTCGGTTGCTCTTTCTGCATAGGTAAACTGATCCATATAATGGCCGTTCATCGTTTCTGCCAGTTGTGCCGAGCGGGCATATATCTGAGCCGATGAGTCGGTAAAATGGCATTCGCCGCCGTAAAAACGGATCTGTTCCGTTTTCCTTCTGGCAGTGGCGGACGGCATAACAGCAATAAATGGCAGCCCAAGCAGCCTGGCAAAATAGGCTTCGGAAACGGCGGTGCTGCCAGACGAGGATTCAATTACCGGAGTATCGCGTTTTATCCAGCCATTACTCAGCCCGTAAAGAAACAGAGACCGCGCCAGCCGGTGTTTCAGACTGCCACTCGGGTGGGTGCTTTCATCCTTCAGATAAAAGTAAATCCCCGGAAATTCCTTCAGGGTAAAACGGATTAAATGGGTATCTGCCGAACGCCGGAAGTCTGCATTTATCTCGTTGATTGCTTCTCTGACCCATGGGTCTGCCATGATATGTACCCTGTAAATTTAAAAAGGCAGCATAAAGCACCCGGCGGAAAATAACGTGATTAAATAGCGGTTAATATGCCCCTGTAAGAGAAAAATATTCTCCGGAGTTAGTTATATGGTAGATAAAATAGATCGTAAATTGCTGTCTTTGTTGCAGGAAGACAGTACATTATCTTTGCAGTCATTAGCCGATGCGGTAAACCTGACATCAACCCCTTGCTGGAAACGGCTGAAAAAGCTCGAAGATAATGGCATTATTCGCGGCCGGGTGACATTACTGGACGGGGATAAGCTCGGGTCAGGCCTGATAGCATTTATGTTTATCAAGACCCAGCAACATAATAAACAGTGGTATCAGGATTTTGTGTCACTGATCCATGAGTTACCGGAAGTGATGGGCTGCTACCGGATGTCGGGACAGTATGATTATTTGCTGCGTATTCAGATTGCGGATATGAAAAGTTATGATGCGCTGTATAAAAAGCTGGTGGAAGGTATTTCCGGACTGACAGAAGTGACGTCCAGCTTTGCAATGGAAGAAATTAAATATACCACTGCTATACCGCTCAATCTGTAGTCACTGATAGTGAGATCCTGAGTGCTTTTATTTAGTCAATTACGTGAATATTTCGCGTCAGAATGGCGGCGGTACACCGGTGCGGTCAGCCTGCTGGTGCTGGTTGCGCTATTACAATTACTGCCGCCGCGGCTGGTGGGGATTATCGTTGATGGTGTCACACATCATACCTTGTCACATCGTCAGCTGACCCTATGGATTGGCGTTATTCTGGCTATTGCGGTGGTCACTTATTTTTTACGCTATGTCTGGCGGGTGTTGCTGTTTGGCGCGTCTTATAAGCTGGCAGTGGTATTGCGGGAAAAATATTATCATCAGCTCAGTCGGCAGAGTCCGCAGTTTTATGCCCGTTACCGGACCGGTGACCTGCTGGCCAGAGCAACCAATGATGTCGACCGGGTGGTATTTGCCGCCGGAGAAGGGGTACTGACGCTGATTGACTCGCTGGTGATGGGGCTGGCGGTGCTGGTGGTGATGAGTACTCAGATCAGCTGGCAACTGACACTGATAGCTTTAGTCCCGATGCCGGTAATGGCATTGATTATTAATCGTTGCGGGAAAAAACTTCACCGTCGCTTCCGCTCGGCACAGGCGGCTTTTTCTTCTCTGAATGATCAGGCCCAGGAGAGCCTGACCAGTATCCGGATGATTAAAGCCTTTGGCCTTGAGCAATACCGTTCCGCTCAGTTTCTGAAAACGTCACAGCAAACCAGCACCGATAACTTCCGTGTCGCGAGGGTGGATGCCTTATTTGAGCCGGTAATTTATCTGGCGGTTGCCTGTTCTAACTTTCTTGCGATTGCCGGCGGAGGCTGGATGGTCTGGCATCAGCAGTTATCCCTCGGCCAGTTAACCAGTTTTGTTATGTATCTCGGGTTAATGATTTGGCCAATGCTGGCACTGGCCTGGATGTTTAACATTGTCGAGCGAGGCAGTGCGGCATGGGTGAGGATTGAGGCTCTGCTATCACAGGCCCCGGAAATTGCTGACGGCCTGCACCGGCTGCCGGCAGGACGCAGTGATTTACGGCTGAATATTGCATATTTCCGCTATCCGCAAAGTGATAATGATGTGTTACACAACATGGAAATAACCATACCGCCCGGCAGTATGCTGGGGATCTGTGGTCCGACAGGTAGCGGAAAGTCGACTCTGCTGGCCCTTATCCAGCGGCATGTCGAACTCACAGCAGGACAGGTGACTTATCACGGACAGCCTCTGTCATACTGGTTACAGGATGACTGGCGGCAGCGTCTGGCGGTGGTAAACCAGTCGCCGTTTCTGTTTTCAGACACGGTTGCCGGCAATATTTCTCTGGGTAATCCGCAGGCCAGCCGTGAACAGATTGCTCAGGCGGCTAAGCTGGCCTGTGTCGAACAGGACATTTTACGCCTGCCACAGGGTTATGATACGGATGTCGGCGAGCGCGGCGTTATGCTATCCGGCGGACAGAAACAACGCATTTCTCTGGCCCGTGCCCTGCTGATGAATGCGGAAATTCTGATCCTTGATGATGCTTTATCAGCCGTCGATGGCGGTACTGAGCACCGGATACTGACAAACCTGCGACAATGGCGGGGGAATAAAACCGTGATTATGACTGCGCATCGTTTATCTGCGCTGGCGATGGCTGATGAGATTATTGTGCTGCAACAGGGGGAAATTACCCAGCGCGGGACTCCGCAGCAACTGGAAAATGCCGGCGGCTGGTATCAGGATATGTATCAGTATCAGAAAATAGCAGCATCACTCTCCGGCAATTCAGGCCGTCAGCCACCACAGGAGGTTTGAGTGTCTCAGCCGGTATCATTTATGAAAACCTTAACACGGTTACTGGCGTATGGTCTGCCGTGGAAAAAACAGTTAATTTCAGCGGTGGTATTGCTGGTTCTGGCGGCGGCAGCACAGGTCGCAGGGCCGATGCTGATCAGCTATTTTATCGACCATTTTATCAGTGCTGAGCAATGGCAGTGGCGGGCAGTATTGCTGACGGGGGCAGGATTTTTGCTTTTGCAGCTACTGGCCGCGATATTTAATTACCGCCAGTCTCTGTTATTTAACCATGCGGCGATTGGTGTGGTGCGCAAACTCCGTTGTGAGGTGATGGACGCGGCATTGCGCCAGCCACTGAAAGCATTTGATACCCAGCCGGTCGGACAGCTGGTTTCCAGAGTCACCAACGACAGTGAGGTGGTACGCGATCTGTATATCACTGTGGTCGCCAGCGTGTTACGCAGTACGACCCTGATTATTGCAATGCTGGTCGCCATGTTTGCCCTGAACGTGGAAATGGCATTGATTGCGTTATGCATTTTCCCGATGGTGCTGGGTGTGATGATTATTTATCAGAAACACAGTACAGGGATTGCCCGCCAGGTGAGAACCCGGCTGGCAGATATTAATAACGGTCTTAATGAAGTGATTAGCGGTATGACGGTGATCCGGCAGTTTCGCCGCCAGCAACATTTTGCTCAGTTGCTGAAACGGCACAGCGAAAATCATTACCGCTCAAGAATGAAAATATTGCGTCTGGACGCCTTTCTGTTACGGCCATTGCTCAATCTGTTCAGTGCTGTGATTCTGGCTATGCTGGTACTGGTGTTTAGCCTGGCGAGCCCCGGTCACTTCGAAGTCGGGGTATTGTATGCATTTATTGCTTATCTGGGCCGGATTGAAGAGCCGTTAATTGAACTGACGACCCGCCAGTCGTTATTACAGCAGGCAGTTGTCTCCGCTGAACGTATTTTTGAACTGATGGATGCGCCGGCACAGCAATACGGTACTGATAACCGGCCACTGGCCTCCGGACAACTGACGATCAGGCAGTTGTATTTTGCGTATCAGCCGGAACGTGATGTCTTGAAAAACATTAACTGTCAGTTAAAAGAGGGCGGTTTTCTGGCACTGGTCGGGCATACGGGCAGCGGTAAAAGTACTCTGGCTAATCTGCTGATGGGGTATTACCCAATCACGCGCGGAGAGATTATCCTCGACGGGCGGCCGATCAGCGATCTCAGCCACCGGGTATTGCGTAAAGGGATCGGTATGGTGCAACAGGACCCGGTGGTTCTGGCGGATACATTGCTGGAAAATATCCGGCTGGGCCGGGAGATCTCCGAAGATCAGGTAACAGATGCCCTGGCCAGGGTCCGGTTAACTGACTGGCTACACAGTCTGCCGCAGGGGATTTATACCCCGATGGGGGAGCAGGGTAATAGCTTATCGGCCGGGCAAAAACAGTTACTGGCGCTGGCACGTATTCTGGTGGATGTACCTGCATTACTGATCCTCGATGAAGCGACGGCCAATATCGATTCCGGTACCGAACGGGCTATTCAGCAGGTACTCTCTGAAGTGCGAAAAACGACTACCCTGGTTGTTATTGCACACCGGCTGTCGACGATAACGACGGCAGATACTATTTTGGTGTTAGAGCGTGGAGAGGTCACTGAAAGGGGCACTCATCAGCAATTACTTGAGCAGGGTGGCCGTTATCAGCAAATGTACCAGTTACAGCGTGCGGGTCATGAACTATCAGACAGCAACCTTGCGGCAGGATAATCTCTCAGTGCACTCTGTTAGTACAATTTAATCAGAGAACCCTGGCTGCTGCACCACGACAACACTGACTGCACCTTAATGGTGCAGTCGCTGCCCGCCATTTTTCTCCCGCGTTAATTCCTCCGGTAACAACCTCCGCCCGGCCGCTGATTTGCTGCATTTTCCGAAAATAGCCATCACTGAATAAATGGCATGTTGTTTGCTTATGCTAGAGAAGGTTCAGTGCAACTTATAATTTCAATACCCGGAGGGAGTAATATGAAGCTGGTGACCGTGGTCATAAAGCCATTTAAATTAGAAGACGTACGTGAAGCATTATCTTCCGTGGGTATCCAGGGACTGACTGTGACCGAAGTAAAAGGGTTTGGTCGCCAGAAAGGGCACGCTGAACTGTACCGTGGTGCTGAATACAGTGTGAACTTTTTACCTAAAGTTAAAATTGATATTGCTATTGCCGATGATCAGCTAGATGAAGTCGTTGATATTATTAGTAAAGCAGCCTATACCGGAAAAATTGGTGACGGAAAGATTTTCGTTTCTGAATTGCAACGTGTTATTCGTATCCGTACCGGTGAAACAGACGAAGCTGCGCTTTAATTTAGCCTTGGATTACTGAGGGAAGGGAAAAATGAATAAATTTCTGACTAAACTGGCTCTGGCGGGGGCAGCGCTCGCGCCATCGTTTGCCTTTGCCGCACCTGCCGTTGCCGATCAGGCGGATAACGGATTTATGATGATTTGTACTGCTCTGGTGCTGTTTATGTCAGTACCGGGCATCGCTCTGTTTTATGGCGGACTGATCCGCGGTAAGAACGTATTATCCATGCTGACACAGGTTTCGGTGACTTTCTCTCTGGTTGCTGTTATCTGGGTAATTTATGGCTACTCACTGACCTTCGGCGATGGCAATAACTACGTTGGTGGCTTCCAGTGGGTGATGCTGAAAGGGATTGAACTGAAAGCGCTGATGGGCACCATTTATCAGTATATCCATGTAGCATTTCAGGCATCTTTTGCCTGTATTACCGTAGGCCTGGTGCTGGGCGGATTGGCTGAGCGTGTGCGTTTCTCTGCAGTACTGATTTTTACGGTTATCTGGGTCACTCTGTCTTATTTCCCTATCGCGCATATGGTGTGGGGCAACGGCTTACTGGCTCAGGACGGAGCTCTGGATTTTGCCGGGGGGACAGTGGTGCATATTAATGCTGCGATTGCTGCGCTGGTCGGTGCTTATATGCTGGGTAAACGCGCTGGTTTTGGCAAAGAAGCATTTAAACCACATAATCTGCCGATGGTCTTCATTGGTACGGCGATCCTCTACATCGGCTGGTTTGGCTTTAATGCCGGTTCTGCTGCTTCAGCTAACGAAATCGCTGCGCTGGCGTTTCTGAATACGGTTGTTGCTACCGCGGGTGCAGTATTGTCCTGGACGTTTGGTGAGTGGCTGGTGCGTGGCAAGCCTTCATTACTGGGTGCCTGTTCCGGGTTTATTGCCGGCCTGGTTGCCATTACCCCTGCTTGTGGTTATGTCGGCGTAGGCGGTGCACTGATCATTGGTCTGGTTGGCGGGCTGGCAGGTATCTGGGGTGTGACATCACTCAAACGTTTCCTGCGTGTCGACGATCCTTGTGATGTGTTCGGTGTTCATGGTGTCTGCGGTATCATCGGTTGTATCCTGACAGGGGTGTTTGCCTCTTCTTCACTGGGTGGGGTGGGTTACAGTGCCGGAGTCACTATGGGCCATCAGGTCTGGGTTCAGATCCTCAGTTGTCTGCTGACGCTGGTCTGGTCTGGCGTTGCTGCGTTTATCAGCTTTAAAGTGGCGGATATGGCGGTCGGGCTGCGTGTTCCGGAAGACCAGGAGCGTGAAGGTCTGGATGTTAACAGCCACGGTGAGAATGCTTACAATCAGTAATGCGAACTCAGGGCTGTAATTAACGGTAGAAAAAGGGCGGTTACCGCCCTTTTTTACTGTGTTTTTTCTGACGTATTATCCCTTCCTGTACTGCAGATGCCACCAGTTGTCCGTCCTGACTGTAGAATTCTCCGCGTACAAACCCCCTGCCTCCGGAAGCTGAAGGGCTGATCACGCTGTATAACAACCATTGACTGAGGTTTACCGGACGGTGAAACCACACAGAATGGTCAATGGTGGCAACCTGCATATCCGGCTCCAGAAAACCTTTGCCATGGGGCTGTAATGCGACCGGTAAGAAATTAAAGTCAGAGGCATAACTGAGCAGTGATTGCTGCAGGGGTTGATCATCTGGCAACCTGCCGTTAGCTCTGATCCATACCTGGCGTACAGGCTTACTGATCTGCCCTTGTAACGGGGTATGTTGCTGAACCGGACGAATTTCCAGCGGGCGGTCGGAACTTATCAGGGATTTTAACGCCGCGGGTACGCAAGACCCCGGTCTTCTGGCCAGTTGTTGTTCGCCGGGCAGATTTTCCGGGCCATTGATGTCCGGCATTGGGCTCTGGTGTTCGAAGCC
Organism: Tatumella sp. JGM94; assembly: GCF_018257595.1. NCBI lineage: Bacteria > Pseudomonadati > Pseudomonadota > Gammaproteobacteria > Enterobacterales > Erwiniaceae > Tatumella > Tatumella sp. JGM94. The sequence goes on from NZ_JAERJN010000005.1 coordinate 104,303, forward strand.
TTCAGCGTCCGCCTGAAATGAAGCTGTCATGGAGAAAATCACCACATCATTTTGTTGTGCCGTTATCCGCCGTGCACTCAGGTTCTGGCCGTCACGCAGAATTTCCACATCGTAAATCACCGGCAGTTCACTGGACGCTGGCCGCAGAAAATAGCTGTGAAATGAGTGTGCATACCTTCGGCTGTCGGTGGTTTGTTGTGCCGCACTGAGTGCCTGTGCCACCAGTTGTCCGCCAAAAACCTGAGGTAATCCCAAATCTTCACACTCAGCGCAGAACCGCAGACCCTCCTGTTTTACAGGCTGTAGCAAGGTTAGTAAATTTTCTAATGGATTAGCCATAGAGACCTCAGTATATGGCGCGGGGATTTACCAGGAATTTTCTTATAATTTGCCCGCATAATGGTTTTGGCATAAATAAACAGGAATAAACCCGATATTCTGCCAGAATTATCAGAGCACGGTGGCAAGAATGTACTCTTGGGTAATAGCAGAGCACCGTGGTTCATTCTGTTCATAAGGAGACGACATCAATGAAATCTATGCATATTATTAGTGGATTAGTCATAGCATTGTCTGTGACGGCATGTGCCGATAATACCGGTGTTCCTGCAGGATCGCCTCCGGCACCGGGCATCAGTGTTGCTGCCGCACAACCGGTTATTTCCGGGGCTGTCTATATCCGCCAGCGTATTGCTCTGCCGGAAGATGCCGTACTGACGGTGACCTTAGCTGATGCTTCCGGGGGAACCGGACCAACGCGGGTGATTGCACAGAAAACAGAACGCCTTGCCGGTCAGCAGGCACCTCTCCACTACACACTGCCGTTTACTGGCAGAGAGGTCAGTCCTCAGGGACAGGTATTCCTCAGTGCAGCTATTACTCTGAATGGCCGGGTGATCTTCTCTTCTGAGTCCCTGCAACCAGTCACATCGGGAGTGACGCAACGTAAAGACCTGATGCTGGAAGCTGTACCTCAGGTTGCTGTTCCGGTTGCGGTCTCTGCTGCTGGCTGATGACAGCTGGTCAGCGGGTATTATTGCCCTGACCAGCGATATTTTTGCAGGCAGATGAGATGTTGCTGGCTGACGTCAATTCCTTCGGCCAGTAATGCCTCACGTTGTCGCAGCAGGTCTGTACCCTGCAAAGAAATTCCTCCCTGCCGGTTTACTACACGATGCCAGGGCAGCTCAGAACCTTCAGGTAATCTTTTTAAGACCGCCCCCACTTGTCTGGCGGCTCTGGAATTTCCTGCCAGCCTGGCAATGTCTCCGTAGGTCGATACCTGGCCGTAAGGGATGGCGGCCACGATTAACCAGACCCGTTCGCGAAATGCTGGTTCGTCTGTCATTGTTTATCCTGAAGAGTGGATCAGAGTAATACAGACAATAACCCGGTCAGGTGTTCAAGAAAACAACGGTTGGCTGTCGCAGGCTTGCAATTAGCCTCTCCATCACTGATAATGCCTGCGCTTTGAGAGATCAGGGCTTTTCAATGGGGACTCTGCTGGTTCTCCCGCAATGCTAACTTGTGAACCCGGTCAGATCCGGAAGGAAGCAGCCGCAGCAGGTGACGCATGTGCCGGGATGTCGCTGGCAGAGGCCCCACCCAAAAGATTCAGTTTCAATACTCCCTGCCAGTTTATCCCTTACTTACCAGACAGTTTCTGTCTCAGAAAATTATTCATCAGTATTTATTAACAATTATCGTTATTACCGTGATGTGCTTTTTATTGTTTGCGGGCACTCGACAGACAGCATAAAGAAATGCGTGCTTTGCTGGTAAGGGCACAGTATACCGGAAAGTCAACCGGTGTGTCCGCCTGACGACCCGCTGTTTTGTTATCTGAATTCCCCGCGAGAAATAATTAACCCCCGCAGGTTTTTTCATTTAATCGTAATAGTGGCCGGGAAAGCAGTTTTTCACTTCAGGCAGGTACTTTGTACAGCATGACGGGAGAGTTAAGATCCGTTATCGTACATACTTCCATACAGTTGCTGGCACTTTATCGTACAATTTATTCATCGTCAGTTCCGCCAGACGGTGGTCTGCTGCTGAATAAAAAACCACCAGATCTTCATCTGATAATTCGTATTTATTTTTTTCGATAACTCTTTCCAGAGTATCAATTGAACGACAGCGTCTCAGACGCATCAGATAATCTGTTTTGGTTAAAGTAGTGTTGCTCATAATAAAACTGCTCCTGGCTAATGTATGACACTATGCCCGTTTTTTTCGCTGAGACGGGTGTCAAAAAATAATCTAAACAACTGGTTTGATGAAGTTTTCCAGAAATTAAAATCCTGTTTATTTACTGTGTAGCCGCTAAATAATGTAAAAGTATCGTCAAGATATTTATCAACCTGTTGAATCAGTAACTCATCTTCACTATGTTTTAATTTATAGAGAATACTGAATGCTGCAATGTGTTCAATCAGATCATGCAGTTGCAGACTTTCTGCCGACGCGGGATCGTTAATCCAGCAGGCTTGTTGCAGGTTGAGAGTTGCAATACTTTCATCAAATAAGTTTTCACACAGGAACTTCAACTGCGCCACATCATACCTTTTAGGTGAGTATTCATCCATCTTTTCCACCTCTTACGAATCTGGCTGAAGACAATTTCAGCTAAAATAGAAAGCTACGGAAGATTCTCAATGACTGATACGCGTTAATCTGAAACTGACATGACCAATACAGGGTTATTGTGTAAATAACACAAACCATATCACTGTGAACAGCGGGCATGTAATTCTGACCGCGGATAAAAAAATAAGTTTAACTGTCTGCTGAATTTTTATTACGGATACAGCAACTGGTTTTTATTTTATTAAAAACTGACATTACAACGGAGACAAACCTTAGTCAGTGTTTATCCGGATGATAAAGGCTGATAGCTTATAGTATGTACCCTGTTTAAGCAGAGCGCCAGACTGACTGCCCAAAACCGTCATTTTAAACTAAAGCTACCACCTGCAGCCTGAATCTATCAATAAAGACTTTTCTTAAAATACAACGAAGTTAAACGGCCTTACACGCTGCAATTAAAATTACACAATACAGATCTGGTTGTGGTTGTTTATATTTCACAGTTACAAGCTAAACACCGGGCTGTGCCGTGACTTCGGCAGTTTACCCGACATCTGCTGCCAGCGGAAGACTATGATATTTAGATACACTTATTTTCTTTATTTCACCGCTCTCAATGCTTAATATGTAATGTTATAACGTTATTTTGTCATGCCATGGTGTTCTATGATAAGCAGTCCATTACTCTGTTCCGCATTACTGCGTTTATTGATGGCCAGCGGGGTGATCTGTGTTTTGATTATCGCCGTAAGCTGGGGTGTGAACGGATGATCAGGTTTAATGCCTGCCAGGCAGGCTACGGGAAGCAGGTGGTGACACCGGTGGTCGACGGGGAAATCCTCCCCGGAACGCTGACGGCACTGGTCGGTGTGAATGGCTGTGGAAAATCTACCCTGTTAAAAACAGTGGCCGGATTATTACCGGCGGTTTCCGGTGAATGCAGGGTATCACTGGCGCGGAAAAAAATTGGCTGGCTTCCGCAGCGTAGCGAATTAGAACGGCAGTTTCCGTTAACCGTTTTCGAACTGGTGGCTATGGGGTGCTGGCCGGCAACCGGGTGGTTTCGTGGCATCAACCGTCAGTTACGCCACCAGATTATGCAGGCTCTGGCGGCAACAGGTATGGAAAATTTTGCAGATGCAAGACCGGCGATGTTATCCGGCGGGCAACTGCAGCGGGTTTTATTTTCGCGTTTACTGATGCAACAGAGTGAATTATGGCTGCTGGATGAACCTTTCAGTGGTATTGACCAGCAAACTATCATTTCACTGATGACATTAATTCATCAGCAGCAGCGCTCAGGAACCACCATTGTGGTGGTATTGCATGACCAGCGACTGGTTGAGCAGAATTTTCGTCAGGTATTATCGCTGGAAGGAGAGAATGCCTGCTGGTATAGCTCTGAAAGTGAGCAGCAAGGGACATTGCGTTTATGTTGTTAGTTCAGCCTTTTATCGAATTTGCTTTTATGCGCAAAGCACTGGTTGCCTGTGCTGCTATTGCGATCAGTGCCACCCCGCTGGGGGTATTTCTCTCTCTGAGGCGGATGAGCCTGGTGGGCGATGCCCTTTCTCATGCTGTATTACCCGGCGCCGCGTTGGGATATCTGATTTCCGGACTGTCACTGGTCGCCATGGGGATTGGCGGATTGATCGCCGGGCTATCTGTTGCCCTGTTATCCGGGGTCGTCAGCCGTTTTACTCCGTTAAAAGAAGATGCCAGCTTTTCCGGATTTTATCTGGGTGCACTGGCACTGGGCGTGACTCTGATTTCATTGCGCCGCTCAGGGGTTGATTTATTAAATGTGCTTTTCGGTTCTCTGCTGGCAGTTAATAGTCAGGCACTGATTATGGTGGCTGCTATTTCTGCGGTCAGTCTGCTGGTCCTGGCGGTGATTTACCGTCCGCTGGTGATTGATGCATTTGATCCGCATTTCCTGCAGATGCAGGGCAGGTGGCATGCTCCGCTGGTGCACGGTATTTTTCTTATTCTGGTCGTGATGAATCTGGTGGCCGGATTTCAGATCCTCGGGACGTTAATGTCTGTCGGGTTAATGATGCTGCCGGCAGCAAGTGCCAGATTCTGGAGTCAGCGGCTGGAAAAAATACTGCTGACCGGTATTTTTATTGCCATTCTCTCTGCGTGGTTAGGTTTATCTGCATCATGGTATCTGTCTTTACCTGCAGGCCCTGCCGTTATTTTATGTGCCACAGGGTTTTTCTTTATTTCGGTATCTATTGGTCCCTGTGGCGGGATCTTCCGGCGTACCGCGGGCTGATAATTACAGGAACATCTGATGAAAAAATTGATTCCGGCCTTACTGGCTTGTTGCGCTGTTTTTACTCCGGCAGCAATGGCCGGTACCGTCCACGTCGTCGCCAGCTTTACAGTACTGGCAGATATGGTCAGGCAAATTGGCGGGCAGTATGTTGAGGTTAAAAGCCTGGTCGGGCCGGACGGCGACCCTCATACCTTTGAACCGGCACCACAGGACAGTGTTGCTCTGGCTAAGGCCGATGTGGTGGTAATCAGCGGATTAGGTCTTGAAGGCTGGATGGAACGTCTGATCCGGGCATCCGGTTATCAGGGGAAAGTGATTGTTGCTTCTCAGGGGATTACTCCGCTGACCATGACAGAAAACGGCAATAAGGTGACGGATCCCCATGCCTGGAATAGTATGGCTAACGGGGTGATTTATGCGCGTAATATCAGTCAGAGTCTGCAACAGGCAGACCCGCAGGATGCTGCTGAGATCCGGCGACAGGGGGATGCCTATATCCGGCAACTGGAAAGTCTGGATCATTGGGCACAGAGTAAATTTGCCGCTATTCCGGCCAGTAAACGGCTGGTATTAACCAGTCATGACGCCTTTGGCTATTTCGGCGACCGTTACGGGGTAAAATTCGTCTCGCCGATTGGCTTTAATACTGATGAAGAAGCCAGCGCATCCGGTGTGGCGGCCCTGATTAATCAGCTAAAAAGTACCGGCATTCATCGCTACTTTATAGAAAATCAGACCGATCCACGGCTGGTTCAGCAAATTGCCGCCGCAGCCGATGCTACTCCCGGCGGAGAACTGTACCCTGAAGCGTTATCTGACGGGCGAGGACCGGCAGCGACTTATCAGCAGGCTTTCCGTCTGAATGTCGATCAACTGCTGAAAAGTATGCAGTAACTGCGCCTGTAAAAAAGCGGCCTTTAGCAGGCCGCTTTATATCGTGTTCAGCGTTTCTTTTTTCTGCCCTGGACAGCGTTAAAGCGCGGGTTTGATTTACAGATCACAAATACCCGGCCATGGCGACGGACCAGTTTACAGTCAGGGTGTCGCTGTTTTGCAGACTTCAGGGAACTGAGTACCTGCATATCTGTTACTCCGCGGTTTTACTTCCCAGGAAACGGCCGTAACGCTGCTGGAATTTGGCGGCGCTGCTGTCCTGAGAAATAGTTTTCTGTTTGCCCGTATAAAAGCTGTGAGACGCTGAAGAGACGTCTAAGGTGACATATGGGAAAGTTTCCCCCTGGTATTCAATGGTCCGTTCGGTTTTGATGGTTGAACCGACCTTAAAATATTCATTCGCTGATGTATCGTGAAACACTACCGGGCGGTAGTAAGGATGGATATCTGGTTTCATTACTGCCTCTTAATTGTTATGTTATAACATAACTACATTATGGCGATGACCACGGATGAAGGCAAGTGCTAAAAACGATTGTTTTACAGCATCAGGGGGGAGTGACTGAATTAAAGGAAAAAAAAGAGGCTGCATCTGCAGCCTCCTGAGTGTGTTTTACCGGAAACGGTTATTTCTCTGTGTGTTGTTCCGTGGTTTTACTGTTGCCAAAACGGCGGCGAACCACAACAAAGAACACCGGAACCAGGAAGATAGCCAGGCAGGTTGCGGTAACCATACCACCGATAACCCCGGTACCTACTGCATTCTGGGAGCCGGAACCTGCACCGGTACTGATGGCCAGTGGCAGTACCCCAAGGATAAAGGCCAGTGAGGTCATCAGAATTGGGCGCAGACGCATACGTACGGCTTCCAGGGTCGACTCAATCAGTCCTTTACCGTCTTTATCCATCAGGTCTTTAGCAAACTCAACGATCAGTATGGCGTTTTTCGCTGACAACCCGACGGTAGTCAGTAGTCCGACCACGAAGTACACGTCATTACTTAATCCCCTGAGAGTGGTGAACAGCAAGGCACCAATAATACCCAGCGGAACCACCAGCATGACAGAGAACGGGATAGACCAGCTCTCGTACAGTGCTGCCAGGCACAGGAACACGACTATCAGCGAGATAGCATATAACGCCGGCGCCTGGTTACCTGACATCCGTTCCTGATAAGACATACCGGTCCACTGGTAACCGATACCGGCAGGCAGTTTCGACGCCATTTGCTCCATCAGTGCCATGGCTTCACCAGAGCTTTTGCCTGGTGCCGGCTGTCCGAGGATTTCCATTGATGGTAAACCGTTATAGCGCTCCAGGCGTGGCGAACCGTATTGCCATTTCGCCGAAGAGAAGGCAGAGAAGGGTACCATCTGTCCGCCGGAGTTACGCACGTACCATTTATTGATATCGTCCGGCAGCATACGATCGCTGGCCTGTGACATCACATAGACTTTTTTCACGCGACCGCGGTCAATAAAGTCGTTGACGTAACTACCGCCCCAGGCAGAGCCCAGTGTGGTATTGATATCAGAAATAGATACGCCAAGTGCGTTAGCTTTTTCCTGATCAATCATCAGTTTGTACTGCGGTGTATCTTCCAGCCCGTTAGGGCGGACACCCACCAATACATCCGGATGCTGGGCAGCCATACCTAACAACTGGTTACGTGCTTCAGTCAGTTTTTCATGGCCCAGGTTTGCCTGGTCGATAAGTTCAAAGTCAAACCCGGTGGCATTACCCAGTTCGATAATTGCTGGCAGGTTAAACGGAATAACAAAAGCATCTTTGATCTGACCTAAAGCGGCCATTGCCCGTCCGGCAATCGCCGGTACCTTATTGTAACTGCCGGAGCGTTCATCCCAGGGTTTCAGGCTGACAAAGGCAATACCGGTGTTTTGTCCGCGGCCGGAGAATCCGAAACCGTTAACCGTAAACACAGACTGCACATTATCTTTCTCTTTGGTCAGGAAGTAGTTGGTGATCTGATCCATGACCTTCTGAGTACGTTGCTGGGTGGCTCCGGCCGGTAACTGCGCCTGGGCCAGCAGCAGGCCCTGGTCCTCATCCGGCAGGAAGGAACTTGGCAGTTTGGCAAATAACCATACCATCCCGACAACAATGACCAGGTAAACCACCAGATAGCGCCCGGTACGGCGAATAATGTGGCTGACACTGTTAACGTAGTGGTTAGTACTCTTGTCAAAAATACGGTTAAACCAGCCAAAGAAACCTTTGTCTTTGGCATGATCACCGGGTTTCACCGGTTTCAGGATAGTTGCACATAATGCAGGCGTCAGAATTAAGGCAACCAGCACTGACAGCACCATCGCAGAGACAATAGTGATGGAGAACTGACGGTAAATAACCCCGGTAGACCCGCCGAAGAAAGCCATCGGGATAAATACGGCCGACAGAACCAGTGCGATACCGACCAGTGCTCCCTGAATCTGTTCCATCGATCGTTTGGTGGCTTCTTTCGGGGGGAGCCCTTCTTCAGCCATCACACGTTCGACGTTCTCCACCACCACGATGGCATCATCCACCAGCAAACCGATGGCGAGTATCAGCCCGAACATCGTCAGGGTATTTATCGAGTAACCGAAAGCATTCAGGATGGCAAAGGTACCCAGTAATACCACAGGAACCGCGATCGTCGGGATCAGCGTTGCGCGGAAGCTCTGCAGGAACAGATACATGACCAGGAACACCAGCACGATAGCTTCGAACAGGGTTTTTACCACTTCAAAGATAGAAATCTTAACAAATGGCGTGGTGTCATACGGGTAAACGACTTTCAGGCCGTGGGGAAAGAAAGGTTCAAGCTTAGTCAGCTCTGCTTTCACCGCAGCCGCAGTGTCCAGCGCATTCGCCCCGGTAGCCAGTTTAATCCCTAAACCTGCAGCAGGCTTGCCATTATAGCGGGCGATAACTTCATAGTTTTCCCCCCCCAGTGCAACCTTCGCCACATCTCCCAGCGTCACCCTTGAACCATCGGTGTTAACTTTTAACAGGATTTTGCTGAATTCTTCAGGAGAGGTCAGCCGGGTCTGGGCAATGATTGATGCATTAAGCTGCTGACCAGGCACGGCAGGAGTACCACCTAACTGTCCGGCCGCTACCTGGGCGTTCTGGGCTTTAATTGCAGCAATAACATCAACCGGAGTCAGCTGATAGTTATTCAGTTTTGCCGGGTCCATCCAGATACGCATCGCATACTGGGCGCCGAACAGCTGGGTATCACCTACCCCGGGAGTACGGCTGATAGGATCCTTAATGTTGGATGCCACATAGTCGGCAATATCATTCTGGTCCATGCTGCCGTCAGTGTTGACGAAGCCGGCAACCATCAGGAAACTGCTGGAAGACTTCTCAACGCTGATCCCTTGTTGCTGTACTTCCTGAGGCAGTAATGGCGTTGCCAGCTGAAGTTTGTTCTGTACCTGAACCTGGGCGATATCCGCATCGGTTCCGGCAGAGAATGTCAGGGTTAACTGCAATGTCCCGGAAGAGTCACTGCTGGAAGACATATACAGTAAACCATCAAGCCCGTTCATATTTTGTTCTATGACCTGGGTAACGGAATCCTGTAAAGTTTTTGCATCAGCACCCGGGTAAGTTGCCTGAATCTGAATGGCCGGAGGAGCAACCGCAGGGTATTGCTCAATCGGGAGATTCAGAATCGACAACGCGCCCGCCAGCATCACAATGATGGCGAGGACCCATGCAAAAATCGGGCGATCGATAAAGAACTTAGCCATGAATCAGTGGCTCCTGTTAATACGAAAATTTTTCAGAGAATTACTGTGCATTACTGTCAGAGGTCGCGTCTGGTTTCACTTCCTGTGGTGTGACCTGAGCACCTGCTCTGGCACGCTGCAGGCCGACAGTAATGACTTTGTCACCGGATTTCAGTCCCTGAGTCACCAGCCACTGATCGCCAATGGCCTGGGCTGCCGTTACCTGACGGACTTCGACCTTATTATCACTGCCAACCACCATCGCCGTTGCCTGTCCGGTCGGAGTACGGGTTATGGCTTGCTGTGGTACTAACAAGGCATCAGGGTTGGTCCCTTCTTCCAGTCTGGCGCGGACAAACATACCGGGTAACAGTGTATGGTCAGGGTTCGGGACAATTGCCCGTAAAGTAATGGAACCGGTGGTCTGGTCAACAGTGACGTCGGAAAACTCCAGAGTCCCGGTATGCTTAAAGACAGAACCGTTATCCAGAACCACAGAGACTTTAGCTTTGCCATTGACCTGCTGTAACTGGCCGGATGCCAGCTCGGAGCGCAGGCGCATAAACTCATCACTCGACTGGGTAACATCGACATACATCGGGTCCAGTTGCTGAACGGTTGCCAGCGCAGTGGTCTGACCATTCTGCACTAACGCACCTTCAGTCACAGAAGATTTACCGATACGCCCGGAAATAGGAGAGCTGACTTTGGTATAGGCGAGGTTAATACGGGCCGATTCTACCGTGGCTTTTGCTGATTGTACTGCGGCAGCATTTTGTGCCGCGGTGGCAACCGCCGTATCATAATCCTGCTGACTGATATATTTGGTGCCAAGTAATGGCTGATAGCGGCGTACGGTCAGATTAGCGATACGGGCATTCGCCTGAGCTTTGGCTAAATCACCGAGGGCACTGTCATACGCGGCCTGGTAGGTTGCCGGGTCAATCTGATATAACGACTCCCCGGCCTTGATATTACTTCCCTCAATGAAATTACGTTTCAGGATAATACCGGAAACCTGCGGACGAACTTCCGCGACCCTGTAGGCCAGCGTACGGCCTGGCAATTCAGTGGTAATGTTCAGAGGGGCTGTTTGTAACGTAACCACACCTACTTCCGGGGCAGCCTGCTGACCGGATTGTTGTGTGTTGTTATCACACCCGGTGAGTGCCACGCTCCCGGAAAACATCAGGATGGCCGCCAGAGGTGACAATCCTCTGTTCTTTTTCATAAATAAACCTCTAAGTATCCGGAATTGATCGAGCCACAGCCCTGAAGTATAGCGGTCTGTAGCTGTGTAATTATACAAACCATGTTATAGTACATATATACATGAATGTATGTAAATCCTTATATTGCCCTCTGGCAGGGTATATAACCCCTGATCCTATAAAGACAAACTTTCTATGGCACGAAAAACTAAAGAACAGGCGCTGGAAACCCGAAATCAAATTCTTGATGCTGCGCTCCACTGCTTTTCCACACACGGGGTGTCTTCTACCTCCCTGTCAGATATTGCAACCCGGGCGGGGGTAACACGCGGGGCGATTTACTGGCACTTCAAAAATAAAATCGACATCCTTAATGAGATCTGGCTGCAATGTGATGAGCATCTGGATGAACTGGAACTGGAATATCAGAAACAGTACCCGGATGATCCTCTTGCACAGATGAAAGCTTTACTTGTCACACTGTTACAATCTACGGTGAAAGATCATTCACGGAGAGCATTGATGGAAATTATATTCCATAAATGCGAGTTTGTCGGGGAAATGGAAACATTCCAAAAAATACAGCAAACCGTGTTATTGGAATGTTACCCAAAGATCGAAGCTTCATTACGTAAATGTGTATCCGCAGGTCAGCTTCCCGAAAAACTCAACACCCGCCAGACCGCAATTATTATGCGCAGCTATATCAACGGACTGATGGAAAACTGGTTATTTACACCGGCGAGTTTCGACTTAGAAAAGGATGCGCCAGAGCTGGTCGAAGCTTTTATTGATATGCTTCGTTTTAGTCCGGCGCTACAGAAATAAGCCGATGACACCAGTTGTTTTATCCCGCTGGTATCGCTTTCTGTTCTTCATTATCCCGCCTGGCGATATAATCCTTTTTGACAATTTCCAGGGCACTTAGCACCACCTGTGCCGGTACCTGGTTTTGTTCCAAAAGCATAATTAAATCAACAGCAAGTTTGACCTCTTCAGGTGCAGATTCCAGCGACATAAAGTTAACCTGTTATGTAAAAAAGTGATTTACCGGTATGTGCGATCAACCGGGGTTAATTGATATTGCCGGTCATTGTTACCCCTGCCGGAATTAAGGAAAAATACAGGCAAGGCGGTGTCTGATGGTTAACCATGGCCTTTCCGGAAACCGGGTCACAGACACCTTGCGGGCAGCCCCTGAGAACAGTGACCAACTATAGCCAGTCAGGCTGATGCATTTCAATATCGGGAGGAGTTAATTACGCAGGGATGCCTGCCAGTGGCTCTCACGTAAAGCGTGACGACAGCGGGCCAGACGCTGCTCAAGGACAGAGATATGTTCTGCAATAAGCTGCTGTTGTTGCAGGGTATCGGCGGTATTCAGTTGCTGTTCCTGTTGTTCTATCATCTCGCACAGGCGTGCTTCATAGCCACGTTGTTGCTGATATTTATCAAACCAATAGCTGGCGCTGGTCGCGGGCGCGGGCTGACGACTGTCCAGACTACTGAGTTCCCGTTGCATGGCCTGGCACTGATCAACCATCCGTTGTGATAACCATTGAAAAGGGGGCGACTCACTATCAGACATTGCTTGCAGGGCCAGCAGATGGCAGCGAATTTGCTGAATATAGTCCAGTAATCGGTGGCCGCGATCAGCAAATAACAGGGGGTCAAAACGTTTTTCCCGGCAAACAGGATTACCTGCCAGCTCCGCCTGCTGCTGTAACTGTGCTAATAAGCGCCTAAACTGGGTGATAACTTTTTCTTTCTTCATGTTCTTTATTTATGTCCGGGATGACCTGTTAGCAAAATGACTGGCGCAGCAATGATAACTGCCGGTCACTGACACTGTCGCAGTTATTTCCCGGGAGGCCTTCCCGCACAGAGCGATTGCTTATCAGACAGGGAGTGATTATTGTAATCAGACGTCCCCGGGTGCTGAAAGGCAGTATAAAAAAGCACAAGTCGGGTGTCTGAGGTTGCAATTGTTTTGCAGTTTGCTTAGATTTGTCCGTTTTCGTGTGCAGTCCCCCCGAATATAACGTTACCGGCCAGCTTATTTTAGCGGACCGGCCGGGTCTGCGCGTTACTGAGAATTCACCAGGCGTACCATTATGAGCGTAACTGAGCAACAGCTTGAATCGATTAAAAACAGCATTAAAAGTGTTCCCGACTATCCGAAACCAGGGATCCTTTTCCGTGATGTTACCGGACTGCTGGAAGATGTAAAAGCCTATTCAGCGACCATTGATCTGCTGGTTGAGCGTTATCGTGGCAAAGGTATTACTAAAGTTGTGGGTACCGAAGCCCGTGGTTTTTTGTTTGGTGCTCCGGTGGCTTTAGGGCTGGGTGTAGGTTTTGTTCCGGTACGTAAACCCGGCAAATTACCCCGTGAAACCTACCGTGAAGAATTCACTCTTGAATACGGTACGGATGTGCTTGAAATGCATACCGATGCAGTGAAACCAGGCGATGTGGTACTGGTTGTCGATGATTTGCTGGCGACCGGTGGTACCATTGAAGCGACTGTAAAACTGATCCGTCGTGCCGGGGCTGAGGTACATGATGCGGCTTTCGTGATTAATTTATTTGACCTCGAAGGGGAGTCCCGTCTGGAAGCGATGGGTATTAACTGCTTCAGCGTGGTTAACTTTCCCGGCCACTGAGTTACCTGTTCCCCGTATCTGCCTGTGACCTAAACTTATAGGCAATGGGCCGGGTGGCTGATACACTAGGCAGCGCAATAACGGGGCCGGAATGTCCCGTTATCCGCCGCTATAGATTCGAGATGCAGTGGCGCCAGATTGGGGTGCTGCATGATGTGTTAACCCTATCCAGTGACTAAAATTCCATGAGTTATCAGGTTCTTGCGCGAAAGTGGCGGCCTCAGGTTTTTGCTGATGTTGTCGGCCAACAGCATGTTTTGACCGCGCTGGCCAATGGTTTGTCATTGGGCAGACTCCACCACGCTTATCTTTTTTCCGGTACCCGCGGCGTGGGAAAAACCACCATTGCCCGGCTGCTGGCCAAAGGGCTGAATTGTGAGCAGGGCATTACTGCCACACCCTGTGGTCAGTGTGAAAACTGCCGTGAGATTGAACAGGGGCGGTTCGTTGATCTGATTGAGATCGATGCGGCTTCCCGGACTAAAGTCGAAGATACCCGGGATCTGCTGGATAATGTGCAATATGCACCGGCCCGCGGACGTTTCAAAGTTTATCTGATCGATGAAGTACATATGCTGTCGCGGCATAGCTTTAATGCGTTACTGAAAACGCTGGAAGAGCCGCCGGAGCATGTCAAATTCCTGTTAGCCACCACTGATCCGCAAAAATTACCGGTGACCATTCTCTCCCGCTGCCTGCAGTTTCACCTGAAAGCACTGGATGTGGAACAAATCAGTCAGCAGCTGACCCATATTCTCAGCCAGGAACAGATCCCCGCAGAGGCCAGGGCATTGCAGTTACTGGCGCGTGCAGCTGATGGCAGTCTGCGTGATGGCCTGAGTCTTACGGATCAGGCGATTGCCATGGGGCAGGGTGCTGTGACCACCGATACTGTTGCTGCGATGCTGGGGTCACTGGACAGCAGTCAGCCACTGGCCTTAATTGAAGCTCTGGCCAGCGGCGAGGCTGAGGCGATGATGGAGCAGCTGCAACAAGCGGCCAGCCGAGGTGTAGAGTGGGAAGTGCTGCTGGTAGAAATGCTGCGTTTGTTACATTGCATCGCAATGCTGCAACTGTTACCGGGCACACTGAATGAAGAGTTTGTTGCCAGTGAGCAGCAACTGCGTGAACTGGCGAGAAAATTACCGCCGGAAGAAGTACAGCTTTATTATCAGACATTGCTGATGGGCAGGAAAGATCTGCCACTGGCCCCGGACCGTCGTATGGGGGTGGAAATGACACTGCTGCGTGCGCTGGCTTTTCATCCGCTGGCGGTGACTGAACCTCGCAGCGCTGAGCCGTTCAGGGGGCCTCAGACAGCGGCGTCTGTCGCCGTATCAGCACCCGCGGCCGCTTCCCCGGTGGCCTCTGTGACCGGCAGCCGGCCGCAACAGAGTACGGAACCGGAGAAAACACCGGCGAAAGCAGATACCACCAGCCAGCTATTACAGGCCCGTACCGAGCTATTGCGCAGGGGGGCCTCCGGCGCAAAAAAGACTGAGCCGGCGGTGCCTGACGCGCAGCCGGCGCAGAGTGCACTGCAGCGACTGGCCGCAGTGACCGGGCAGGGACGCCAGGCCCGGTCAGCCAAAACGTCCGCGGGCAGTCAGCCGGAGAAAAAAGAAAGTTACCGCTGGACGACCCGGCAACCGGAGACAGAGAGTACTCAGCCGGTGGCGACGCCGAAAGCATTACGCAGCGCACTGGAACATGAAAAAACACCGGAACTGGCTGCCAGACTGGCGGATGAAGCACAACAGCGTGATGCATGGGCCGCAGAAATTGCCAGCCTGACACTGCCGAAACTGGTTCAGCAACTGGCGCTGAATGCCTGGAAGCAACAGCAGGGTAATGCCGTGTCTCTTCATCTGCGTTCGTCCCAAAGTCACCTGAATTCGCCTTCAGCCCGTAAGGTGCTGGCGGAGGTTTTATCTGCCGCGGCAGGTGAAACGGTTGAACTGACTATCGAGACCGATGATAATCCGGCAGTACTGACGCCACTGGAATGGCGGCAGGCGATTTATGAAGAAAAGCTGACGCAGGCGCGCCAGTCGATGGTCAATGATCCTTATATCAGGACATTGCAGACGTTATTCGATGCGGATCTGGATGAGGAAAGCATCCGGCCCGTGTAATCATGCTGCAGGTCATCATCAGGATGGCTGTGGCCTAAGCAGAGAGAGAGAACTATGTTTGGTAAAGGTGGTCTGGGCAACTTAATGAAGCAAGCCCAGCAAATGCAGGACAAAATGTCTCAGGTTCAGGAAGAGATCGCTGCACTGGAAGTGACCGGAGAGTCCGGCGCTGGTCTGGTAAAAGTCACCATCAATGGTGCACATAACTGCCGCCGTGTAGAAATTGATCCAAGCCTGCTGGAAGATGACAAAGATATGCTGGAAGACCTGGTTGCTGCGGCATTTAATGATGCAGCGCGCCGGATTGAAGAGACCCAGAAAGAAAAAATGGCGTCGGTATCTTCCGGTATGCAACTGCCTCCCGGCTTTAAGATGCCATTCTGATGCAGACAAGCCCGCTGCTGGAATCCCTGATGGAATCCCTGCGTTGTCTGCCCGGTGTCGGGCCTAAGTCAGCGCAGAGAATGGCTTTTCACCTGTTACAGCGAGATCGTAGCGGCGGGATGCGTCTGGCGCAGGCGCTGACCCGCGCGATGTCGGAAATTGGTCACTGTGCTCACTGCCGGACATTTACCGAGCAGGAGATGTGTACTATTTGCACTAATCCACGGCGTCAGCAAAATGGAGTCATCTGTGTGGTGGAAAGCCCGGCGGATATCCATGCTGTGGAGCAGACCGGCCAGTTTTCCGGACGCTATTTTGTCCTGATGGGGCATTTGTCGCCATTAGACGGTATCGGGCCCGGTGATATCGGGCTCGATCTGCTGGAACAACGGTTGCAGAACGAAGCCATTACTGAGGTGATTCTGGCGACCAACCCGACCATTGAAGGTGAAGCTACCGCCAATTATATTGCCGAACTTTGTCGTCAGTATTCGGTGGAAGCCAGCCGCATTGCTCACGGTGTCCCTGTCGGCGGTGAACTGGAAATGGTTGACGGTACGACCCTGTCACATTCTCTTGCCGGGCGGCAAAAGTTCAAATATTAATCACTTGCTGATGTTCCTGTTGAACATCAGCTTGAAATTCTGCATATCATCCCCATCTAACATCCAGACATTAGTTAATCCTGATTTTTGAGGTATCAATGACAATGAAAGGACAAGAGACTCGTGGTTTTCAGTCAGAAGTAAAACAACTTTTGCAGCTGATGATCCATTCGCTCTACTCAAACAAAGAGATCTTTTTGCGCGAGCTTATTTCTAACGCCTCTGATGCGGCAGATAAGCTTCGTTTCCGTGCCCTGTCTGACGCCGGCCTGTATGAGGGGGACGGTGATTTACGGGTCCGTATCTCAACAGACAAAGAAAAGCGCACTCTGACTCTGAGTGATAACGGTATCGGTATGAGCCGTGAGGAAGTTATTGACAACCTGGGGACCATTGCTAAATCAGGTACCCGTGCTTTCCTTGAGTCAATGGGCTCTGATCAGGTAAAAGACAGCCAGCTGATTGGTCAGTTCGGGGTGGGCTTCTACTCGGCATTTATCGTTGCCGATAAAGTGACTGTCCGTACCCGGGCGGCAGGTGCACCTAAAGAAGACGGTGTGTTCTGGGAGTCTGCCGGTGAAGGTGAGTACACCCTGGCCGATATCGAGAAAGCGGATCGTGGTACCGAAATTACCCTGCACTTGCGTGAAGGTGAAGACGAGTTCCTCGACAGCTGGCGGGTGCGTAATATTGTCAGCAAATATTCTGACCATATCGCGTTACCGGTTGAGATAGAAACCAAAGATGAAGAGAACGATACAACCCACTGGGAGAAGGTGAATAAAGCTCAGGCTTTGTGGACCCGTAATAAGTCAGATATTACTGACGAAGAGTATAACGACTTCTATAAACATATTGCCCATGACTTCACCGATCCGCTGATCTGGAGCCATAACCGCGTTGAAGGTAAACAGGAATATACCAGCCTGCTGTATATCCCGGCCCAGGCGCCATGGGATATGTGGAACCGTGATCATAAACACGGACTGAAACTGTATGTTCAGCGTGTATTTATCATGGACGATGCAGAACAGTTTATGCCGAACTACCTGCGTTTTGTCCGCGGTCTGATAGATTCAAACGATCTGCCGCTGAACGTATCCCGTGAAATTCTGCAAGACAGCCGTGTTACCCAGAGCCTGCGCAGTGCTCTGACCAAACGTACCCTGCAGATGCTGGAAAAACTGGCCAAAGATGATGCCGCCAAATACCTGCAATTCTGGAAAGCGTTTGGTCTGGCACTGAAAGAAGGTCCGGCCGAAGATTCATCGAATCTGCCGGCAATTGCTAAACTGTTGCGCTTTGCATCGACCCATAACGACAGTTCAGAACAGACAGTGACTCTGGAAGACTACATCAGCCGGATGGCGGACGGTCAGGAGAAAATCTATTACATCACTGCTGATAGTTACGCTGCTGCGAAAAACAGTCCGCATCTGGAATTGTTCCGCAAAAAAGGCATCGAGGTGCTGTTGCTGTCTGATCGCATCGATGAGTGGATGATGAGCTATCTGACGGAGTTTGATGGTAAATCTTTCCAGTCGGTCAGCAAAGCCGATGATTCACTGGATAAACTGGCCGACGAAGAAACCGACCAGCAGAAAGAAAGTGAAAAAGCACTGGAACCTTTTGTTGAACGTGTGAAAACGCTGCTCGGTGACCGGGTGAAAGACGTGCGCCTGACCCACCGTCTGACGGATACCCCGGCGATTGTGGTGACTGATGCCGATGAAATGAGTACCCAGATGGCGAAGCTGTTTGCAGCTGCAGGCCAGGATGCACCGGAAGTTAAATATATCTTTGAAATTAATCCGGACCATCCGCTGGTGAAACAGGCGGCAGAGACCACTGATGATGCCCGTTTTGCTGACTGGACTGAATTACTGCTGGATCAGGCCCTGTTCGCTGAACGCGGGTCACTGGATGATCCTAACCAGTTTATTCGTCGTATGAACCAGTTGCTGCTGGGATAATTCGCCTCTTCAGGCCATTATTCAGATAACGGCAGTCAGATAGCGCACCCTTATACCGGGTGCGCTTTTTTTTTGACGTCTTTCTGTGTTCGTGGTGAGCAGGTATAAAGCCGCAGAGATGGAGGGAGATCTGTATCCCGTCGGATGTTACGCATAACAAGCCGTCTTTCTGTACAGTTCCCCTTGTTTAGCAGGCTGACAGCCGCTCCTCTCCTTGTGGAGAACCGGACATAATGGTATGTTTTTGCCCTTCTGAAAGTTTATTAAACGCGATTCGCAAGAGGTATTACGCAATGCGTATTATTTTGCTCGGTGCTCCGGGTGCAGGTAAAGGAACTCAGGCTCAGTTCATTATGGAGAAATACGCTATTCCGCAGATTTCTACCGGTGATATGTTACGTGCGGCAGTCAAAGCGGGCACGGAGCTGGGGCTACAGGCCAAAGCCATTATGGATGCTGGCAAGCTGGTAACAGATGAACTGGTGATTGCACTGGTTAAACAGCGTATTGCGCAGGACGATTGCAAAGCAGGTTTTCTGCTGGATGGCTTTCCCCGTACTATCCCGCAGGCAGATGCGATGAAAGAGGCCGGTATTGCTGTCGATGTGGTGCTGGAATTTGCGGTACCTGACGATATCATCGTTGACCGTATTATCGGTCGCCGTGTACATGCCCCTTCCGGACGCGTTTATCATGTCAGCTACAATCCGCCGAAACAGGAAGGGATAGATGACGTGACCGGTGAAGCACTGACAACCCGGAAAGACGATCAGGAAGAAACTGTCCGTCAACGGCTGGTGGAATACCATCAGATGACCGCGCCGCTGATTGCTTATTACAGCAAAGAAGCAGCAGAAGGTCGTACCCGCTACCAGAAAATTGACGGTACCCGTCCGGTATCTGAAGTCAGTAACCAGCTGGCAACTATCCTCGGGTAATCCCTGTGCGGGCCGGATCTGCCGGTTCGCAATCTTAACGATAGCAGCAATTGCTTTTCCCTTCGCCAGGATCCGCTACAATATCCCCTTCACTGTATCAGCCTATTATCAAGGAATTACTATGAGGCAAGATAAGCCGGGCGTACTGCTGGTTAATTTAGGCACGCCTGATGCACCAACGCCATCTGCAGTAAAACGTTACCTGAAGCAATTTCTCAGTGATAAGCGGGTAGTTGATGTACCGCGGCTCATCTGGTGGCCTGTATTAAATGGCGCCATTCTGCCGTTACGTTCACCGAGGGTGGCAAAACTGTATGCCTCTGTCTGGATGGAGGAAGGTTCACCGCTGATGGTATACAGCAAACGTCAGCGCGATGCTCTGGCAGCAAAAACCGATATGCCGGTTGCCCTCGGCATGAGTTACGGTAATCCCTCGCTGACCAGTGCTGTAGAACAGTTGCTGGAGCAGGGTGTGACACGGCTGATTGTATTGCCGCTCTATCCGCAATTTTCTTCCTCAACGGTTTCAGCGGTCTGGGATGCCCTGTACCGGATTTTCCTGCCGCGCCGCAGCATGCCGGATATTCAGTTTATCCGTGATTATGCGACCCACCCCGGTTATATCGCGGCCCTGAAAGCCTCGGTGGAGCGGTCATTTGCTCTGCACGGTCAGCCGGATGTACTGCTGCTTTCCTTCCATGGTATACCGCAGCGCTTTGCGGACCAGGGCGATGATTATCCGCAACGCTGTGAGGATACGGCCCGTCAGCTGCGTGACGCTCTGGGGTTATCAGAACAGCAACTGATGATGACTTACCAGTCGCGTTTTGGTCGCGAGCCATGGCTGATGCCTTATACGGATGAAACGGTGAAGTCTTTACCCGGTAAAGGGATCCGTCATATTCAGGTGATGAGCCCCGGATTTTCAGCCGACTGCCTGGAAACGCTGGAGGAAATTAACGAACAGAACCGTGAATTCTTTCTGCATGCCGGCGGCGAGAAATTTGAATATATTCCGGCACTGAATGATGATGATTTGCATATCGACATGATGTTGCAACTGGTCAGCCAGTACCGATGAAATATCCGTTAATCGCCGGGATTATGCTAGTATTCGCGCTTTATTCCTGCGATTAACAGAAAAACATGAAATTTCCCGGTCAGCGTAAGTCTAAACATTATTTCCCGGTCAGTGCCAGAGACCCGTTATTACAGGCCGCACCGGCCGATTCAGAAACCACATCCCCGGTGGTAGGTATTGACCAGATTATGGTGGATATCGAGGCTAAGGTTGATGACAGCTTTATCGAACGGTACGGGCTAAGCCGCGGACACTCGCTGGTGATCGAAAATGATGTGGCTGAAGCGCTTTATCAGGAACTGTTTAACGGACAGCTGATCAGTCATCAGTTTGCCGGTGGTACTATCGGTAATACACTGCATAACTACTCGGTGTTGTCTGATGATCGTTCAGTACTGCTGGGGGTGATGTGTAACAATATCAGGATCGGTGATTACGCTTACCGTTATCTGTGTAATACCTCCAGCAAAGTCGATTTAAACTATCTGCAGGGTGTCTGTGGCTCTATCGGCCGGTGCTACACCCTGATTGGTGAACATGGCGAGCGTACCTTTGCCATCAGCCCGGGGGATATGAATCAGCTGCAACCGGAAAGCATCACTGAACAGGTGATTGCAGATGCCTCTGTACTGGTGCTGACATCCTACCTGGTACGGGCAAAAGAGGGTGAACCTATGCCTCAGGCCACCATGAAAGCGATTGAATATGCGAAAAAGCATCAGGTGCCGGTGGTTCTGACCCTGGGGACACGCCACGTGATTGCCGATAACCCGCAATTCTGGCGTGATTTTCTGCGTGATCATATTTCGATTGTGGCAATGAATGAAGATGAAGCCTGTGAACTGACCGGAGAATCAGATCCTTTGCTGGCGGCGGATAAAGCACTGGAATGGGTTGATTTGGTACTCTGTACCGCCGGCCCCGCGGGGCTGTATATGGCCGGCTTTACCGAACAGGAAACCCGGCGAAAAACTAATCTGCCATTACTTCCGGGAGCAATTCCGGAGTTTAACCAGTACGAATTCAGCCGTGGGATGCGTCGTCAGGACTGCCGGCAGCCGGCAAAGATATATTCACATATTGCGCCTTATATGGGCGGTCCTGAAAAAATAATGAATACTAACGGAGCAGGGGATGGTGCTCTGGCGGCGGTATTACATGATATTTCGGCAAATAACTATCACCGTCAGAAAGTCCCGAACTCAAGTAAACATGTGCAGCAGTATCTGACCTATTCTTCTCTGGCTCAGGTCTGCAAATATGCAAACCGGGTCAGCTATCAGGTACTTAACCAACACTCACCACGCCTGAGCCGTGGTTTACCGGAACGTGAAGACAGCCTGGAAGAAGCTTACTGGGACCGCTGATCAGTATCTGCCCGTCAGCCCATACCGCGGGCTGACGGGCAGGGTATCAGATAGCACATTCTCTTAACGGTTGCTGTTCGATATCCGTTTCCAGAATATCCAGCATGCTATTGGCAATTTCCCGCTCGCCCATAATCACGCGGTTTGCGCCGTGTTCCAGAATGTAGGTCACCTCATCGTCATAATGGGCACGGGCAATAATGGCAATATCCGGCCGTTTTTCCCGTGCTGCCGCAATAATCTCTCCGGACTCGTAACCATTCGGAATGGTCAGCAATAGCCAGCGGGCACAGTCAAGGCGGGCCACATCCATAATTTCACTGCGGGCCGCATTCCCCGAGACTGCGGGAACTCCCTGTTCACGAACTACCTCGACGCGAGCCCTGGTTGTTTCTATGACCACCACCGGAATGCGCAGATTCTGTAATTTCTGGCACAGAAGGCTGCCGACACGTCCGTACCCTACGATAACCGCATGGTCGCAGATTTCCAGCGGCACCATAGGCTCTTCTTCTTCAGAGACCGGCTGGGCCGGATCGACCTGCTGTTCTGTTTTCATCAGATAGCGTTCGGCCAGCGAGAACATCACCGGGTTGATCATAATCGACATGATGGCTGCTGCCAGTACCAGGTTACGCCCATCGTCGTTCAGTAGTCCGAGCGATACCCCCAGTCCGGCGAGGATAAATGCAAACTCACCAATCTGCGCCAGGCTGACAGAGATTGTCATCGCGGTACGCCGGGTATGGCCGAGCCAGGTGACCAGCAGCCAGGCAGCCACGGATTTCCCGAACAGAATAATTGCCAGGGCACCCAGTACCGCCAACGGCCTTTCTATCAGGATATGCGGGTCAAACAACATGCCGACCGAGACAAAGAACAGCACCGCGAAGGCATCCCGCAGCGGCAACGTATCATGGGCCGCCCGGTGGCTGAGTTCAGACTCATTAAGGACCATTCCGGCAAAGAATGCACCCAGCGCAAAGGAGACATCAAAAAATTCGACGGCACCGAAAGCGATGCCCAGGGCCAGAGCCAGTACTGCGAGGGTAAACAGTTCCCGTGACCCGGTCGCGGCACTTTTTGCCAGAATCCACGGGACGGCGCGGCGGCCAAAGACGATCATAATCACCATAAAGGCCACGACTTTGCCGATGGTGATCATCAGATCCCATAACAGCAGGCTGACGCTGGCATTCCCCTGTTCCATCATGCCTGCGATAGCCGGTAACAGCACCAGAGTTAACACCATCACCAGGTCTTCGACTATCAGCCAGCCGATGGCAATACGTCCGCGCTGGCTGTCAACCAGCTGACGTTCTTCCAGCGCCCGCAACAGTACAACGGTACTGGCCGTAGATAAGCAAAGCCCGAAGACCAGCCCGGTCATCAGGCTCCAGCCGAGGGCGTAAGATAGTCCCATCCCCAGTAAAGTAGCGACAATAATCTGCGCAATAGCTCCGGGGATGGCGATACCCTTTACCGACATCAGGTCTTTAAGAGAGAAATGTAACCCGACGCCGAACATCAGCAAAATGACGCCCAGTTCTGCCAGCTCCGGGGCCAGGTTTGTGTCGGCAACAAACCCGGGGGTAAAGGGACCCGCCAGCACGCCTGCCAGTAAATAACCGACCAGCGGAGAAAAACGGAGCTTATTAGCCAGCATGCCGAGCAAAAAAGCCAGCACCAGTGCGCCAACAATAGTGGTGATCAAAGGGGTGGAATGGTGCATTGTCTCTCCTTAATGGCCTGGCAATCCCTGCTCCGGCCGCGGACGATGGGGCAAATCAATCGATAAAATAAAAAAGGGTTATTTATCAAAAATAGCAAAAAAAACCATAATCAGGTGGAAAATTACGCTTCTTTATACAAAATAGTTAATTTTTCAGCATTAACAATGAATAACAAATAGCGTGGCGGAAAGCAGACTAACGAAAATCAGGCGTAAGGACAAACAGCGCCTGCGAAAGATGAGAGATTGATGATATTTTTTTGATTTATGAACAAAGCGGCAGATTTATACAATCATTAATTCAGCTGATAAACAGAAAACCGGCGGCCATAAAACTATTTTCTGTGTTGCCCGCAGCAAAGTTACCCGTTTTTCCTGCTCCGGGGAAAGCTGATATCAGCTTTTGCTGCAGGCATTGCTGGCCCGCTCTGCATCAGCGGTTACTGCGACGCACCAGAATTGCGTTTATCAGTTTATCCCAGCACCAGTTAAACAGATAAGTATAAGGCAGATAGAACAACAGAAAGCCAATATCCAGCATCAGCGAAGACAGCAGGTCCAGACTCAGCATCATTGCGGTGACCGGAACCGCAAATACCACAAAACCGCCTTCAAAACCGACCGCCTGTACTATACGTACCGCGGGGCTGCGCGGATTCTGTGGCGGATAAAACCGGTCAAAAAAGATATTAAAAATCAGGTTCCAGATCATCGCTGACAGGGACAAAACGATAGCCGTCATGCCGATCCCGGTAACAGGTTTATTCATAATCCATGCTGCGCCGGGGATGGTAATCAGTAAGGCAAAAAATTCATAATTAATGGTATGTAATAAACGCTCAGTCGCTGAACGGGTACGCATTTTTATTCACTCCGCAAAGATGTAACGCATATTTTCACAGGATGTACAAAAAGGGTAAAATGACTAAGTATCGTAAAAACCGATAGGTCAGAATATGCGTTATTCACCGGAGTCACTCGAAGCCTTTGTTCAGACGGTATCCAGCGGGTCGTTCTCTGCGGCGGCCCGCTACTTAGGAAAAAGCCAGTCAACCATCAGCGCAGCAGTGGCCCGGCTGGAAGATGATATGGGGTTCTTATTATTCGAGCGTAGCGGGCGGCAACCGGTACTGACGGAAGAAGGCTTACGGGCCCTTGCCCGGGTAAAAGATATTTTGGCTGCCAGCCGCAGACTGGATGACCTGGCTATCCGGCTGTCACGGGGTATAGAACCGCGGCTGACCCTGGCTATTTCAGATGTCTGGCCGGCAGATCACCATGAGGTATTACTGCACCGTTTTGCGGACCGTTTTCAGGATATTGAGTTCGAATGTATGGTCGCGGAAGACGACGATGTGCTGGATTTATTACAGACCGGTCGTGCGCATCTTGGTGTTGTCCGTGAGCAACCTGCGCTGTCCCCGGAACTGGAGGCACGACGCTTGCAGGTACTGGTAAAAATGGGCATTTATATACACCATCAACACCCGCTCGCGGCGGAGACGTCATTAACCGGCCCGAGGCTGAAACAGGTACGCCAGTTACGGCTGAATACCTGGATCCGTCCTGCGGAAAATAAAGCGGAGGGGCAGTCATGGTCTGCATCTTCTTATCTGTTACTACTGGATATGGCAGAACAGGGCTTTGGCTGGAGTACTTTGCCCTGCTGGATGGTTCGGCAGTTCGGACGTGGTGTATTGCAGGAGCTGCACCTGGCAGGCTGGCAGCAGGAAAGCCGTATGGATGTGATCTGGTCAACCCGCCATCCGCCGGGACCTGCCGGCTACTGGATGATTGACCAGTTATGTCAACAGAAAGATTAATCGTGACGGGCAATATCTGCAAAGGATGCGGTCAGTAACGCGGCCAGATCCGCCGGTGCCAGTGAAATGTCCAGACCGCGCTTACCGCCGGAAATATATATTTCCGCCTGTTGTGAGGCACTCTGATCAATCACGGTCGGCAGCCGTTTTTTCTGACCCAGCGGGCTGATCCCCCCGACCAGATAACCGGTTACCCGCTGTGCGAGTTGTGGATCGGCCATATCCGCTTTTTTTGCTGACAGAGCTTTGGCGACTTTTTTCAAATCCAGTTGTCCCGACACCGGAGTAACCGCTACCGCGAGATTTTTACTCTCACCGTTCAGGCTCACCAGCAGTGTTTTATAGACCTGCGAAGGATTGAGTTGCAGTTTACGCACCACTTCATCCCCAAAACTGGTTTCATTACTGTCATGGTCATAGTGGTGGATAAGAAATTTAATCTTCTGCTTTTCCAGCAGATTGATAGCGGGGGTCATAACGAGTCCTTTTTTACCAGGTAAAGCCGAAAACAGGGGCCGGCGGAGCTTACTGTACCAACATGGCGGGGAGGTTATCATCACCATAAAGATGCAGAGCACCTACCGCCACCAGATAGCGACCGGCATCCAGCTGACTGAGCTGCTGTTTCCATGCCAGATTACGTTGCCTGATCAGCGTGTCATTTAACGGATTACTGAAGGTGGAAGGCAGCAGTGTGGCAGCGGTTTTTTTGCGGGGCGGCCCTTCGATCCACCAGCTGATCATGGTCTGTAACAGCCGGGCATTGGTATGCCAGTGTTGTAATGAATCACTGAGTAAGGCAAGGCCATCATCGGGTAAACGGGTCAGCAGGGCTAACTGGGTTTCAGCCCCTTCCAGCTCGATCACCGGTTTATTTATGGTCTTAGCCGCCTGTAGCAGCTGGTAATCAATACCGTATTCTGGTCGCAATCCCAGCCGTTCAGCCTGACGACTTTGCAGGATCAGGGCAATCTGCCAGGCCGGTAAATGTTCGATAGTCGCTCGCGGAATATTATATTCTGCACAGCGTTTCTCCAGTTCAGCGGTCAGTGCAGCAGTAAAGCGTTCAGTGAGTCCCGCCCGCTCTCCGGGGGTATTCAGGGGAGAAGGCGCGGACAGTATATCCGCTTCAACGATCAGCGCATCAGCGGTACGCAACTGGTTTAGCAGTGGCGCGGGTAGCGGGGACATATTACGGGTTCCCATATGAATGCTGCCCACCAGATGGATCCGGCAGTGATTGACCTGCAGATCTGTGGCCGGCCAGGAGTAACTGACCGGCATAAGTATCTGCCGTAGTTTTTGCAGCGCTTTCCACAGTGTCACCATGACCGGAGATCCTGTAATTACATTCGATAATACTATGCTAGTCATTTCCTCCGTTCAGGGACAGCTTATTCTGCTGAGGTAAACGGTAACGTAACAAGCGGTTAGCATTTGTCACCACAGTGACAGAGGATAATGCCATCGCGGCCCCGGCGATTACCGGGTTCAGTAAGGTACCGGTCAGTGGGTAGAGCACTCCGGCGGCGACAGGGATCCCCAGGCAGTTGTAGACGAAAGCACCAGCCAGGTTCTGTTTCATATTTCTCAGGGTGGCGACAGAAATCATCAGCCCGTCAGCCACCGCCTGTAAATCCTTACGCATCAGTGCCATGCTCGCTGTTTCGATGGCAATGTCGCTGCCGCCTCCGATAGCAATACTGGTATCGGCACAGGCCAGGGCCGGGGCATCATTAATCCCGTCACCGACCATGGCAACACGGTGGCCAGCCTGCTGTAAGGTTTTTATAGCTAATGCTTTTTCTTCCGGCAGTACCTCGGCAATCACCTCGCTGATGCCCGCCCGATCGGCAATCACCTGTGCGGTTTTTTGCCGGTCACCGGTCAGCATCACAACCTTATAGCCACGTTTTTTCAGCAGACTGATCACGCCGGCTGCTTCCGGGCGCAGCGGATCACTTACCGCGATCACCGCCGCCAGTTGTCCGTCTATAGCCAGTAATACCGGCGTTTCTCCCTGCTGTCCGGCGTTCTTCAGGCTGTTTTCGGCCGCAGTAATATCCACGGCTGCTTCGGTCAGCAGACGCTGATTACCCAGCAACAACGGGTGGCTGCCACTGGCTGCTGACAGTCCTTTCCCGGCAAGGGTGGTTAACTGGCTGACTGGCTGAAATTCAGTGCCGGCTGCCCGGTTTTTTATGGCTGTCGCCAGCGGATGTGCTGAGTGTTCTTCCAGACCTGCGGCATAACCGAGGATCTGTTGTTCAGAAAACCCGTTAAATGTGGTGATCAAAGTCACTGCAGGCTGACCGGTGGTCAGTGTACCTGTTTTATCAAATACCACCGTATCTGCACTGCTGGCTTGTTGCAGGGCATCGGCATCTTTGACCAGGATCCCGGCCTCTGCGGCCCGGCCGACTCCGGCAATGATCGACATCGGGGTGGCCAGCCCCAGAGCACAGGGACAGGCGATAATCAGCACCGTGGTGATGACCACCATACTGTAGGCAAATTGTGGTGCCGGGCCGGCCAGATACCATACCAGTCCGCTAAACAGGGCGATAAGGATCACAACAGGTACAAAGACGGATGAAATTCTGTCGGCCAGCTGACCGATCTTCGGTTTACTGCTTTGGGCATTTCTGACCAGCGAGATAATCCGCGCCAGGGCGGTATTTTGTCCGGTGGCAGTAGCCCGAAAACTCAGGGTGCCATCGCAGACCAGGGTTCCGGCACTGACCTTATCATCGGTGGTTTTTTGCTGTGGCCAGGCTTCACCCGTCAGCATCGATTCATCAATCAGTCCCTGACCGGCATCAATAATTCCATCCACCGGAACACGATCCCCGGCCCGTAACCGCAGCCGCATACCCGGCTGAATCTGGCTGACCGGCAACGACACTTCCCCGTCATCTTTCAGGACCGTGGCTTGCGGCGGGGTCAGGTCAAGCAGTTTCTCCAGTGCCTGTGAAGAGTGCTGTCTGGCGCGTTGCTCCAGGGCATGGCCGAGGTTAATCAGGCCAATAATCATGGTGCTGGCCTCAAAATAGAGGTGACGAGCAGGCTCCGGAAAACTGTCAGGGAACAGCACGACTGCGGCTGAATAGGCCCATGCCACAGCCGTTCCCAGGGCTACCAGAGTATCCATAGTGGCGCTGCGGTTACTCAGGCTTTTCCATGCACTGCGATAAAAATGGCCGCCGGCGATAATCATTACCAGCAGGGTCAGCAGACCGATAAGCTGCCATGTCAGCCGGTTATCGGCGGTGAGCATCATATTTCCGCTGCTCATGCCCCAAATCATCACCGGGATCCCCGTCAGTAGCGCAACAGCAGACTGCCAGCTATAGCGAATAAAATGCTGACGTGAAGTTTGTTGTTGTTGTTCGCGACGCTGGTTGTCATCGCTGATCACTATCCCCTGGTAACCGGCGTCACTCACTGCCTTCAGCAGTGCCTGCGGATCGGCAGGCCCGCTGACCAGCGCACTGCGGTCGGCCAGATTAACCCGTGCCTGACGGACATGAGCGACCTGGTTCAGTGCTTTCTCCACCCGGCTGACACAGCTGGCACAACTCATTCCGTCAATCAGTAGCTGAACCGTCTGTGGGTTATCTTCATCCGGGGAGGCCGGACGTTTTTTTTCCGCTGCCAGCCCGTCCGGCACGGGGTCAGTTGCTGTCAGCGGTTCAGGCTTTGGGTCGCGGTTACCCGGTTGCTGACTGGCATGGTAACCGGCCTGTTCAATGTCGCGGATTAACTCGCTGGCAGAGGCTGTTCCTGTGACGACCGCCTGTTCCAGGGTCACCTCGGCAGTGGTAACATCACTGCGCTGTTCCAGTACTTCTTTGACACGTTTAACACAGTGGCCACAGGACAGGCCATCCAGCTGAAAAGTCAGAGTCTCAGACATAAGTAAATCTCCTTTATCAGGTCATCATAAGTCAGTCTCAGTGCTAAAAGTGTAAACCTTCCTGTAAGGTAAAGGTCAATAAAAACGATATGTTTAACCGGATCTCTGTCAGAACCTGTCGCAGCCGAGCCTGTAAAGCAACGGAGAAATAATATGAACATCAGTGATGTCGCCAGAAAAACCGGCTTATCCAGTAAGGCGATTCGGTTCTATGAGGAAAAGGGGATTATGACGCCGCCCCGGCGCAGCGCGAACGGTTACCGCAGCTATACGGATCACCATGTTGAAGAACTGACATTATTGCGCCAGGCTCGTCTGGTCGGATTCAGCCTGCAGGAGTGTCGTGAGCTGGTGGGGTTGTTTAACGATCCGCACCGGCACAGTGCAGATATTAAAGCCAGGACGTTACGTAAAGTCAGTGATATTGACCGGCAAATGGCGGAGCTTGAGGGAATGCGCCAGCGGTTACTCGCACTGGCAGAACGCTGTCCGGGAGATGATGGCGCGGAGTGCCCGATTATCGACAGCCTGTCCGGCTGTACCGGCAGAGGTCACTCCGCGCCCTGAGGCGGTTAGTACAGCAGGGAATATAACTGACGGCGGTATTTACCGGCCAGCGCATCACCGGTTCCCAGCGCTGCAAGAATCTCCTGGAACGTTTTACGCAACTCGCCTTGTCCGGCAGCGAGGTCGGTTTTCAGAAAACCAAACAATAATTCCAGTGCTTCTTCATTACGTCCGACCTGATGAAACTGGATTGCCAGTTTAGCGGCAATAGCGGTATTGGTCCGGTCAGCCTCAAGATCTGTCTGCAGTTGCTGAATTTCCGGGGTATCAGCGGCCTGACGCAGCAGATCGATCTGTGCCATCAGTCCCTGATAACGGGTGTCCTGATCCTGCAGTGGGACGTGTTTTAAAACTTCTTCAGCTTCATCACCCCGGTTGAGACGGATCAGCGTTTCGGCCAGTAAAAAGCCGGTTTCACTGGCGTACTGGCTGAGTTGCCAGGCATCTTTTAACAGCGGTAGTGCGTCCAGTGGTTTATCTTCTTCCAGTAATGCCTGCGCCTGCTGTACTTTTATTTCGTCTTCCCGTGGCAGCACTTTTTCCAGCAACGCCCGTACCGCGTCTTCCGGCTGCGGCCCCTGGAAACCATCCAGCGGCTGACCATCTTTAAACAGATAGACGGTCGGAATGGCCCGTAATCCGAACTGTGAGGCGACCATTTGCTGTTCATCACAATCCAGTTTCGCCAGCAGAAATTGCCCATGGTGCTCAGCAGCCAGTTTCTCCAGTACCGGTGTCAGCTCCTGACACTGCTGGCTGCGGGGTGACCAGAAATAAAACAGTACCGGTACCTGCATTGACTGCTCAAGTACCTGCTGCAGATTGGATTCATTAACATCAATAATCGGGGGCTGGGGTGACATAAGCTATGTTCCTTCGTCTGAAAAAGTATAACCGTTATCCGTCAGATATGGGGACAGACGGCGCGGGTTCAAGCGGCTATTTGTCCGGTGCTGAATGAGTGCTTAAAATTCGGTCCAGGATAACCCCCGGTAATAAACGTCGTGCCAGTGACATTACATGGGTTACTACGGTGACCGGATAACGCTGGCGCGGATAACGGCTCTCCAGCGCATGACGTAATTTAGGCAGTATCGCCCGGGGCGGCAGGGTAAAACGGGCGGCAATACCGGGATTTGTTACCGGACGGTCTGCTTCTCCCTGCAATACATTGCCGGTAAAGCGGGTGGAGATCGGGCCCGGCTCGATCAGACTGACACGGATACCGCTGTGCTTCATTTCCATTCGCAGGGCATCAGACCAGGCTTCCAGCGCATATTTGCTGGCGGCATATGCACCACGGCCCGGGGTGGAAATCAGCCCCATCACGGAACTGGTATTAATGATCCGTCCCTGGCCGCTGGCCTGTAAGGCGGGCAGCAGTAGCATGGTCAGCTGATGGACGCCAAAGAAATTGGTCGCGAACTGTTGTTCCAGCTGGCGGCGGGAGAGGGTGCTCAGCGGGCCATAGACCCCGAACCCGGCATTATTGAACAGTCCGTGTAATGTTCCGTTGCACAGTTCCGTGATCTCACTGGCCGCGGCCCCGACACTTTGCGGATCATCGAGATCAAGCAGTATCCCTGTGTATCCCAGCTGGTTCATACGGCTGACATCTTCCGGTTTACGGCAGGCAGCAAGCACCCGATAACCCCGACTCAGCAAATCCCCGGCAGCCACAGCCCCGATGCCGCTTGAACAGCCGGTAATTAAGATATTTTTTTGCATAGGCTCACACGTTAATGGCAGATAGCTGGTATCAGATACCAGCCGGAATAGCTGCAGTATTGCATATAAGGTGGCTACGGCACCAATCACGGGCGGGAAAACGCGTGTCCGGCAGGAGGTACGGGAAACATGAATTTCCCGTACCGGCAGGCAGTTACAATTTTTCGGTCGCCCAGTCGATGGCGGCCGCATATTCATCGGGTAACTGAGGAACCAGAGCCCGCAGCGCTGATATAAGGCGCGTCCGGTCACTGTCCGTAAGATTCAGGTGGCCCAGTTTCCGTCCCGGACGTACCTCTTTTTCGTACCAGTGCAGATGTACCAGCGCATGCTCCAGCCATTGCTGATTCAGTGCACAACCGATAATATTCACCATCACTGAAGGGGCAAAGACCACCGGTGAAGGCAGAGGTAATCCGAGGATGGCTCGCAGATGCAGCTCAAACTGGCTGACCGATGCTCCGTTTTGTGTCCAGTGACCACTGTTGTGTACGCGAGGTGCCAGTTCATTGATCAGCAAGCCTTCCGGCGTCACGAAACACTCCATCGCGATAACACCGACATACTCCAGTTCCTGCATAATCGCCGTAAGCATAGCTTCTGCCTGACGCTGCTGTGCGGCGTCCGGTACTGGTAAAGCGACGCTGGTCAGCAGAATACCGTTGTGGTGCAGGTTGTGCGTCAGGGGATAAAATACGGTACTGCCATCGCGGCCACGGGCTCCGACCAGTGAGACTTCGCCGGAAAAATTAATGCCCTGCTCAACGATACATTCGCCATAGCAGTCTGCGGGTAAGCTCAGGCATTCGGGCTGACGCAAACGCCATTGTCCGCGGCCATCATAACCGCCGGTACGGCGTTTAACGATAGCCAGCTCACCCACCCGGTTATAAATTTCCGGCCACTGTTGCGCATTGCTCAGTAACTGCCAGGGAGCGGTTGCCAGTCCCAACTGGTCGAGTAATTGCTTCTGGGTCAGGCGATCAGCAAGGCGCGGAAAAATATCCCGGTTAACAAAGGCCGGGTGGTTCGCCAGTTCACGGGTCAGGGCCGTTTCCGGCCAGCGTTCTATCTCTGCGGTGATCACACTCTGACGGATGGGCAATGCTTCCGGCTCGGCATCGGTGCCGACCGGATAAACCGCGATCCCCAGCGGTTCGCCGGCCTGACGCAGCATGCGTCCCAGTTGACCGTTACCCAGTACGCAAACTGACTTCATGCATCCTCCCGCGGGTCCGGATTGTTCAGTACAGCTTCACTTTGTGCCGTGCGCCAGTCTGACAGACGTTGTGCCAGCGACGGATCGTTAACCGCCAGAATCTGGGCGGCCAGCAGGGCGGCGTTTGCTGCACCGGCTTTACCAATCGCCAGGGTGCCGACCGGAATACCGCGTGGCATCTGGACAATAGAGTACAGGCTGTCAACACCGCTCAGAGCGGCACTCTGAACAGGGACACCCAGCACCGGCAGCAGGGTTTTTGCCGCCAGCATGCCCGGTAAATGGGCCGCGCCACCGGCTCCGGCGATGATCACATGAAAACCCTGTTGACGGGCATTCTCAGCAAAACTGAATAATTTGTCCGGCGTACGGTGCGCGGAAACCACTTCCACGTGGTGATCAACATTCAGTTCATTAAGGATTTCTGCAGCATACTGCATCGTAGCCCAGTCACTTTTAGAACCCATAATAATAGCGATACGGGCCGGGGCAGTATTCGACGACATGCGGTCAACTCCTGTGAGCAGATAGAAAACCTGGACAGAGGTACAGGCTATACACATTGAGAAGGGCGTGAGAATAGCATGAGACGGCCGGAAGGAAAACGGTTGCGTCACGACACAACCGGACAATCAGCGCGAAATTTACCAGCGGAAGGCAATTAAACTCACACCGCTGGCATCCAGCTGGATCATTGACCCCTGATGGTGCCAGGCACCCAGTACGGCGCGTTCGGCGGGCTGGTGGTTTATCTGCAGAAAGTGTATTTCCGGACGATGGGTATGGCCGTGGATCAACACAGAGGCCCGGTAACGTTCCATCACCTGTTCAACCGCCTGCTGATTAACATCCATAATTTGCAGACTTTTTGACTGGTTGGCCTGCTGGCTGTCATTGCGTAACCGCGCCGCAATTTTCTGCCTCAGGAATAACGGCAGCATCAGGAAAACCCGTTGCAGCCAGGGTTGATGCACTTTTTGGCGAAAACGCTGATACCCCTGATCATCAGTACAGAGTGTATCGCCGTGCATAATCAATACCCGCTGGCCGTAGCATTCCAGCAGTGTTTCTTCCGCAAGCAACGTCATGCCACTGCGGCTGGCGTATGCCTTACCCAGAAGAAAGTCACGGTTACCGTGAATAAAGAAGACCGGAACCGGCAGGGCAGACAGCGCCTCAGCAACCTGCCGGTGTAACGGGGCCGGGTCATCATCACCGATCCAGCTTTCAAACAGGTCACCGAGAATATACAGAGCGTCGCAGTCTGTCGCTTCGCGTTGTAAAAAACGCATAAAACCGGCAGTGATTGCCGGTTCTTCCTGACACAGATGCAAATCTGCAATAAAAAGCGTTCGCGGCATTACTCGCTGACGATCACTTTATTAATGACGACGTCATCTTTTGGTACGTCCTGGTGCATACCACTGCGTCCGGTGGAAACGGCTTTAATCTTTTCAACCACATCCATCCCTTCAACGACTTCTGCGAACACACAGTAGCCCCAGCCTTGCAGGCTTTCGTCACGGAAGTTCAGAAAATCGTTATCAGCAACGTTAATAAAGAACTGTGCAGTAGCAGAGTGCGGCGCAGAGGTACGGGCCATTGCCAGCGTACCACGGGTGTTTTTCAGGCCGTTGTTTGCTTCGTTACGGATTTCTTCTTTCGTGGATTTCTGTTTCATTCCCGGTTCAAAACCGCCGCCCTGAACCATAAAGCCGTTAATCACGCGATGGAAAATAGTATTATCGTAGAAACCTTCACGGCAGTACTCCAGGAAGTTTTTCACGGTAGCCGGTGCTTTATCGTCAAAAGTTTTAATAACGATATCACCAAAATTCGTCTGGAAAGTGACCATAATTTCATCCTGTCATGGTTATTGTCAGTATTTGAACTCTTCCTGCCTAACGGGGAAGGGTAATCGCAGAGGCTCCTTATATCATAAATTTCAGGCTTACGGCAGTATGGCGGAGGTTGATCACGGCTGATGACTTGCTTTACGTCGCAGTCACGTGAAAAATACGGCACAATAACCACAGTTATCGCACACGTTTAAACGGATACAGTTAAATGCTAAAAATTTATAACACGCAGAGCAGACAAAAAGAGGAATTCAAACCTATACATGCAGGTAAAGCAGGCATGTACGTGTGCGGTATTACCGTTTATGACCTGTGCCATATCGGACATGGCCGGACGTTTGTCGCTTTTGATGTCGTTTCCCGTTATTTACGCTACCTGGGCTATCAGCTGAAATATGTAAGAAACATTACCGATATCGATGACAAAATCATTAAGCGGGCCAATGAAAACGGTGAAACCATTGGCGCGCTGACTCAGCGGATGATTGCGGAAATGCATGCTGATTTTGCCGCGCTGGGCATTTTACCGCCGGACGCTGAACCGCGGGCAACTCAGCATATCGGCGAAATCATTACACTGGTGGAAAAACTGTTGCAGCGTGGCCATGCCTATGTGGCCAGCAACGGGGATGTGATGTTCGATGTACAAAGTGACCGCCATTATGGTGAGCTTTCGCGACAGGACCTGGAGCAACTGCAGGCCGGTGCGCGGGTGGAAGTTACCGATGTAAAGAAAAATCCGATGGACTTTGTGCTGTGGAAAATGTCGAAAGCTGACGAACCGGGCTGGCCGTCGCCGTGGGGCAACGGACGTCCCGGCTGGCATATTGAATGTTCAGCCATGAACTGCAAACAGCTGGGTGAACACTTTGATATTCACGGTGGCGGTTCGGATTTAATGTTCCCGCACCATGAAAACGAAATTGCCCAGTCAACCTGTGCCCACGGCGGTGAGTACGTTAATTACTGGATGCACTCAGGGATGGTGATGATTGACCGTGAGAAAATGTCAAAATCACTGGGTAACTTCTTCACGGTCCGTGATGTACTGAAGCATTACGATGCGGAAACTGTACGTTACTTCCTGATGTCCGGACATTACCGCAGTCAGCTGAATTACAGCGAAGATAACCTGAAACAAGCCCGTGCTGCCCTGGAACGTTTGTATACCGCACTGCGCAATACAGATCCTCAGGCCGTGGCTGCCGACGGTGCAGAGTTTGAACAGCGTTTCCGTGATGCGATGGATGATGACTTTAATACACCGGAAGCTTATTCGGTGCTGTTTGATATGGGACGTGAGGTTAATCGCCTTAAAGCTGAGGACAGCGCAGCTGCGGATGCTCTGGCAGCAAAATTACGTCAGCTGGCCAGCGTATTAGGTATTCTGCAACAGGATCCGGAAACCTTTCTGCAAAGTGCTGCCGGCAGCAGCGATAATGAGGTTGCTGAAATTGAAGCCCTGATCAAAATGCGCAAAGATGCCCGCGAAAGCAAAAACTGGGCGCAGGCAGACGTTGCCCGTGACAAGCTGAATGCGCTGGGGATTATTCTGGAAGACGGCCCGCAGGGAACCAGCTGGCGCCGTAAATAATCTGCAGGCCTAATCAGCAAAAAACGGGCGACAGGGGTAACCGGTCGCCCGTTTTTTTGGGTGGTATAATTACGGGATAACGCTGATCGACTGACCGGCAAAAACGACGGTCTGTCCGCTGACAATTTTACAGCGTTTACGGGTTTCGGTCTGACCATCCACGGCTACCAGACCATCCGCAATATATGCTTTTGCCTGGGCACCGCTTTCGGCCCAGCCTTCCAGTTTCAGTAAGTCGCAAAGTTCAACATGGGGAAATTTACCCAGTGAGAAGGTTGCCATTATTCTGTTTCTCCGTCGTGATATTCTTCGCAAGCCTGCAAAGTATTCTGTATTAAGGTTGCTACTGTCATCGGGCCAACCCCGCCCGGTACCGGGGTGATCCATGAGGCACGTCCGGCAGCGGTTTCAAACTCGACATCACCCACCACACGACCATCTTCCAGACGATTAATACCGACATCAATCACAATCGCACCTGGCTTAATCCAGTCGCCGGGAATAAACCCGGGTTTACCTACGGCGACCACCAGCAGATCAGCATTTTCAACATGCTGGCGGAGATTACGGGTAAACCGGTGAGTGACAGTGGTGGTACATCCGGCCAGTAACAATTCGAGACTCATCGGACGGCCAACAATATTCGAGGCCCCGATGACCACGGCGTTTAAACCGAAAGTGTCAATGGAATACCGTTCCAGCAGGGTGATAATTCCGCGCGGGGTGCAGGGACGCAGTAGCGGTGCCCGCTGACATAAACGTCCTACGTTATAAGGATGAAAGCCATCGACGTCTTTATCGGCAGCAATCCGCTCCAGCACTTTAATATTATCGATACCTTCCGGCAGCGGCAACTGCACCAGTATGCCGTCGATTTGATGATCGTTATTCAGCTGATCGATTAATGTCAGCACTTCCTGTTCAGTCGTGGTGGCCGGAAGGTCATAAGAACGGGAGACAAAACCGACTTCCTCACAGGCTTTACGCTTACTGCCAACATATATTTGTGACGCCGGGTTGTCGCCGACCAGAATTACGGCCAGGCCGGGGGCACGTTTACCCGCCGCCAGGCGCTGTTTCACTTTTTCTGCAACTTCAAGCCGGACCTGCTGCGCAATCGTTTTACCATCAATAATCTGTGCTGACATCAGAGAAAAAATCCACGGAGTTAGAGTCATAGGGTGAGGTATCTATTCTGTCAGAAGCAACGCGTGCTGTCAGGCAAAGAATCGCTGATTGTTGTTTAAAGCTTCAGCAGTAAAACAGAAAGTCGCGTAAAAACATTGACTCATCTGCCGGTGACCGTATAATTCGTCGGAAATCAGGGCGCCCTTAGCTCAGTTGGATAGAGCACCGGCCTTCTAAGCCGTAGGTCATAGGTTCGAATCCTATAGGGCGCACCATTTTTTGTTGCCTTTATCTCCGTTCTGGTCTGTTTTTTCTTTTATTTCAGCATATAACATTTGCCTGTGGTTCGCCCTGATCCGCGGTTATCTCTTGTTTACTGTTTTTCTCTGCGTCTGGCACCGGTTTCCCCTCTGATTTTTCCTGATTACGCCCGTTATACAGGGTCGCTTCCGATATGGCTTCCATCTGCGCAACGGCTGCCACGGTCATATTGTAAGGCAGTAACAGTTTCGCCAGTGTTGCGCTTTACGCTCCGGGAAAATACGTTTTGGATATCACTCCATGCCACCCAATGTATTTTCAGAGGCGTTAACAACTATTCTGAAATAAAGGCTGAGGGCAACTGCATATTATAAATATGCAGTTGCTGAGGGTTATTGTCTGCGTTTTTTTACAGAGAAGATGATCAGTGAAAATACGGCCACTACCGCCAGTCCTCCGAGGCCGATAAAATAGTTTATATAGCTAACGATGAAAGGGGTATCACCGCCATTGCGCCAGCCGGTGACTTGTTGTGCAGTGATTTTGTCATCAATTGCGGAGAACTGATAACGGACAAAGCGGGTAACAGAGGCTATTTGTGAATCTGTGAGTTGTTTACCAAAAGCCGGCATAGAGACATCACCGTCGCTGCTTTTACGGTTAAGTCCTTCGACGATGGTCATCACCAGGTTTTGTGCTGTCGGCGAAGATACTGCAGAATTACTGGTCAACGAAGGGTAAAAATGATCGGCAGTCCCCTGGCCATTTATGCCATGACAGCTGGCACACGCGGCGTTATAAAGTTCTGACCCATCTGTTGTTGTGCTGTCTGCGAGGGATGCCTGGTCCCCCTGTCCGCTTATAACCTTATTTATATCCGTGAGCGGGGGACGTATTGCGGAATGATATGCAGGTGCAGTACTAATGACAGGGACTTGCTTAATCCAGGTGGCAATGGCGTTCAGATCACTGTCACTAAGGTATCGGAAACTATTCTCAACAGTTTCGGCCATCGGCCCTGCAGCACTGGCCTTACCTGCGATATGTCCGGTTTTGAGATAAACCACTATTTCCTGCTGACTCCAGCTACCGATACCGCTGTCCTTATCGGGGGTAATATTTGGTGCATACCACCCGCCGAGAGGGCTGCCGGACAAGTTTTTACTTTTATCTTCAGCCATCATCAGATTACGTGGCGTGTGGCATGTACTGCAATGCCCGAGTACTTCCACAAGGTATTTCCCGCGGTTAACCTGAGGCGGCGAATTAGTGATTTCCCGGAACGGTTGGTTACTGCTGAATAAAAGGTTCCATCCCCACATTAACTGACGGATATTAAAAGGGAAACTGAGGCTGGTTTTTTCTTCCGGAGCACTATCAACAGGATTCACACCATACATAAAATAACTATAGAGCGCATGCAGGTCGGTATCGGTCATTGCATGGTATGCGGTATATGGCATTGCCGGATAAAGATGACTGCCGTCAGCCGCGATCCCCCGGCGAACCGCATTGGCGAATTCTTTTTCAGTATAGTTACCGATCCCAAAGCTTTCAGAAGGCGTAATGTTACTGGCGATAATCCGCCCCATTGGCGAATCAATAGCGTTACCGCCAGCGTAAGGTTTTCCGTGAGCAGTTGCCTGACGGTGACATGCGCCACAGTCAGCAGCGACCGCGATATATTTACCTTTTGTGATTAATTGCTCAGTCGTATTATTTGCAGAACAGACGGATAAAGGTATCAGTAAACTGAAAGACAGAACGCCTGCCGTTAAAATAGTCTTTTTTATGTTTATCATATTTTGTACTCAGATTTCACGGTCAATAATTTCGGCTGCGCGGATACTGAGAGCAACACCAGTCAGGGTGGGGTTAATCACGCCTGAAGCCGGAATAACCCCGGTTGTTGCCAGGAAAAGATTACTGTGATCCCAGGTTCTGCATTCATGATTTACTACTGAGTTTTCAGGATGGTCGCCCATAATAACTGAGCCCATCAGGTGGTCACGGTTTTGCCATCCGGTATTATCTTCCACCACTTCACCCCCCATCAGGCTGACAAACTTTTGATAATCCTTAACCACGACCTCACGGCCGGCCTTTACATAGTTATCAACTTCATAGTGAACGGTAAGCATAGGGATCCCAAGGGCATCCTTACGCGTTTTACTGGGTCTGACTGTGTTAGTCGCGTGTGGCAGGATCTCGAATACTGTTGAAATATCTACCCAGCGGGCCGCCTGGTGTCTGATTTGCTCATCCAGTTTATGACCGACAACCCCCTGAGAGATTAAACGCTGAGCGACAGCCATATTCGGAACATTATTCGAGATAGCATGCTTGATTGCAGAGTGTGTTTTACGGAATTCACCGTCACGATAATTAAAAATACCGCCTTGCTGAACGGCTCCGCGGCCAGGCCATACAGGTTCATCAGCCAGGAACTGCAGTCCCATCCCCGTGTGATCCATCAGATTACGACCGACCTGATCAGAACTATTAGCGACGTCAGAAATAAGCAACAGCTTTGGTGTTTCAAGACCATGTGCCGCGACGATAAAATATTTGGCGGTGAGTCTTTTATCCTGACCGGTTGAACTGCGCACATGGACAGCCACTATTTTACCTTCCTGGCCTTTTTCTAGTTTCCAGGCGGTAGCATCTGTATGAAGTTGCGCGCCAGCCTGTTCAGCATGCAGTGCGTGCAGCTCCCCGCTATACATCGAGCCGATTGGACAGACAGGCATACAATTATTATTGCCGCTGCAGGCAGGACGGCCGTCATAGGGTCTGGTAGCGCGACCGTTTGGCTCATGAATAAAGTGGTAGCCGGCAGGACTCAGGCGGGCTTTCAGACGCTGGAACAGGTAGGTTTCAGCTTCGGGTTCCATCGGGTAAGGTTTAGATCGCGGAGGAAAGGGGTTACCGCCCTGGCCACTCTGGTCATCGGAGTCACTGCCACAGACTCCCAGCGCTTGCTCTGCTTTCTGATAATAAGGTTCAAGTTCACTGTATTCGATGGGCCAGTCCCGGCCTACACCATAAAGAGAGTTAAGTTTCATATCATTGGGCAAATATCGCCAGCATGCTGAGGCCCAGTGCCAGGTGGTTCCGCCTACGAGTTTGAGCATACCCGGACGGAAATCAAATGACCCTGTATTTTCGATATATTGTTCATTATAAGAGTGATGCGCCCAGGGCATATCAGGGTAGGGTGAGTTATAATTTCCTTTTTTTGATGAATTTCTGAAGTTTTCTACGATTTTCCAGCGCGGGATCCGTTCTCCGGCTTCGAGAATAATCACAGAATGACCTTTCTGCGCGAGGATATAAGCAGCATTACTGCCCAGGGCACCGGAACCGATAACAATAACATCGGCATCATATTGGGTATTCATTTTTATCTCACATTAAAATCAATATATT
This sequence comes from Tatumella sp. JGM94, assembly GCF_018257595.1. NCBI lineage: Bacteria > Pseudomonadati > Pseudomonadota > Gammaproteobacteria > Enterobacterales > Erwiniaceae > Tatumella > Tatumella sp. JGM94. Next base: position 145,420 of record NZ_JAERJN010000005.1, read on the forward strand.
TATTAGTCAGTTAAAATCGTGACTGGCGGTCTGACCCAGTAGTTGGTCTGTCCTCTTGAATAAGTCGGAATAACCGTTGCGTCTGAGGTCGGGGCATACATCATTGCATCGGTATATGTCACAAACCGGGTATTATCTGTGGCTCTTAATGGCAGCGGAGTGCCGGTAAAACCCAGGTACCATGCAGAGATGATTTTTTTTACCGTATCCCCGGTTTCCGTCACCGACATAATCCGGTGACCATTTAATTGATCAGCCCGGGTAATGTTCGCGGCATTCATCACCTGTATCAGGCGGGTAAGTTTTACGGGGAAATCAGAGTCTTCTTTTGTCAGACAGGTTAAGGCCCGCTGGCTCAGTAACTGACTCAGCTGAGTTCGTCCGGTTAACAGCAGGGAAAGTTTATAAAAAACAGTGTTATCACTGTTTTGTGACGGGAGCAGTGCCCGGGAAAGGGCCGGGGTAAAGGCGGCGAAACCGGTGAGGTACAATCCGGTTTTAAGCAGATTTCTACGGGAAAGCATATATATATTAGCCCTTGCAATGTTACGGGATGTTGTTATTAATCACGCGTTACTTTGTAATGAAATAACCATTTTTTTGTTGGCTAATTGATGCCTTTTATTATCCTGGTTATTTTTAACGGATACCGCCAACTGGTATTTTCCAGGTTACTAAAATAATACTTAATAATCATTATTCCGGTTGTGGCGGACGATTTTCTGGGGCAGTGATTTGAAACAGTGTCAGGTAATATTATTTTATTAATTAAAGGTTGAACCGGGGGAGGGGAAGGGTGAGCAGCGGTCTGGCAGTGATTACCACCTCAGATTTTATTTGATTTATTTAATCTGTTAATAATTATCAGGGTGTAATTTATTTTATTTTTCAACAATTTATCATTAACAATTAAATTTAATTTTTTGATTATAAGAAATAACACCGGTGCTGTATTCGCGGATAACAGCTATGCTGTGGCAGCAGTGATTAATTTATTCGACAGTGACTCTATTGCCGGAAGAGTCATCCGGTAATTATTGTTTTTATCCGGTATTGTTCGGGTCTCTTATGCTTCACATAAAATAATCAATGTTTTTAATGAATAGCAGAACGTCCTGAAAAACCGCCAGCTTCTGTTGTCTGCGGATAACGTGGCGGGATAAACAAAGCACAGAATAAACCCGCAATGGTGGTTCCGTGATTGTCATCAAATTATCCCGCCGCCTGTTTGTCAGAAGCCCGGCCAGTCGGTGGCGGGGATTATAATTTACCGCGCAGATCTTTGCGGACGGCTTCGATAGTCCAGATCCAAAATGCAGTGCCGACAAATTCAGAAATCAGCGCCTGACTTCCGGCTATCCACAACCAGCCAGATAAGCCGAGCAGCGGTACTATCAGACCATGGGCGAATACAGACACGCCCACACCAAAAGCGACCCCGTGAAACAGCCGGGCTTTCGGGAGATATTCGACCAGTACCGAGTAGACAATGGCGATAACCACAGAAAATAAAATATGCACGCCATTGCCGCCCCAGTTAATGCTGTATCCCATCCATTGATAGGTCAGGGTATCAATATGGACACCCAGTTTTTCCAGTAATACCAGCGGCGGTGGGAGGGTAGCTGCCGTTCTTGGCGGGATCATTGTTTCAAAACCAGACTTAACCAGTGCGGAAATAACCCCCGCAACGATACCAATCAGCACAGATGAAAAAACACGGCGTTCCTGTCGGGGTCTTACGTAAAATAAATTTAACATTAAGGTCACCTTATATTAGCAATATATTAGTTAACGTTTTGATATATATGCTTATGTAATAAAAGTAACAGAAGCCACTTAAGCAATTACTTAAGTTTAGTACTATAAAATAAAACTGCACGATTACCTCTGCAGTTAATCTTTCCTCGGATAATGGCAGGACGCCGGATACAGCGACGATGACCCGGCAAGCAGGCGGAAGGGGGGAATCAGAAGCCACGGAACAGGGGCAGAGACCCGGCTGGTGAATCTTTTGCTAGCAGCCGCATTGCTGCGGCTGTGAAAGTACTATCGCCGAAAGGTCCGGCGCTGTCTGCCCCGTTCTCTCCATGCGGAGAAACCAAAGTAAACGGCAACGCCGGCCAGAATAATGGCCAGCAGAAGAAGCAAGTCATTTCCCAAAATTAATACCTGAAGTCATTATGTTTAGTGTGGAAATAGTTTAATGATAAGTGATAATTTTTTTTAAACATATCGAGGGAAAAATGAGTAAGGACAATAATTTACATCAGTTATTTCACTGTTGTTTAACCTGTGTTGAAGCTGCCTGCCACTTGTGATGATAAATCCGTCGGTTTTGATCGGCTCTTGGGCAGACTCGCAGGTTCATCTTCAATAATGCCAATTGATGACAGAATTTACTCCGGATAGTCCTGTTACGGGGCAGGCGCCGGGGTAAACGGCCCGAAAAAAGGCTCATTTCGGGCTGGCAACCGGCCGGCATAATCGCAGAGTACCGTCACGGGAGCAACGGAGGACTGCAGGTGAAGGGAAGATTAGCCGGTCTTCAGGTCACCATAACGTACTGAGGCAGTTACACCACCGTCAATCAGGATATCGCTGCCGCTGATATAACTCCCATTAGGGCCAAACATAAATTCTGCCAGAGCAGCAATTTCATCAGGAGTACCTCCGCGACCGGCGGGTGACTTCTCTAACATATTTCGGTAGTACTCGCCCCGTTCGGCGCTATTCAGTTCGTCATAAGCCAGTGGAGTAAAAATAATTCCTGCACTGATGCAGTTTATCCGTGCGCCGCGTTTACCCCACTTTGCTGCTTCAGCCATTACACGTAAAGCATTCCCCCGTTTTGCGATCTGATAGGCGTACAGGCTGTCATCAATTGCTTTTATCCACGGCAGTTCTGTCAGTTCTTCCGGCGACAGGGTTGCCAGCTGATCGGCAGTCTGTTGTGACAGTGCATCACAATCCAAACGATGACTGGATTGTGAACCCAGAACGACACATGATCCGCCTGTGGCAATCACTTTTCCAAATTCTTCAAACACCACGGCACTGCCGTATAAATCAACATGTAGCAGATCCTGAGCTTTTGCCTGTGAAGGAGAAAGTCCGGCGGTCAGAATTACCCCTTTAATTTCGCCGGCAGCGACCGATGCAGCGACTAACTGTTGTATAGACTCTCTGGAACGCACATCAGTATGTATTGCACTGGCATCAAAACCCGCTTTTTTCAGCTGCGCTGAGACTGACTGTGCATTTTCCCGATTGATATCTGCGAGCAGGATTTTTTTTCCGCTACTGACTCGTCTTGCGATAGCCTGTGCAATTGAACCACTGCCAATTACCACAATAACTTCAGCCATAAGTTACCTCTTTCGTTTTTACTCATATGGAGAGTGAATCGCTGTATTTTGCCGATGATACTGCGCGATACCGTAAACAATGTTTGATAGCCGGTCTTTCATTCCCTGGTTTTATAATCCTCCGCGATCTGTAAAAGGGACAGGGGCAGTATTGTTTTACAGGTATATTTAAAAAATTAATTTTCGCCTTTTGGGTTATATGGATAATTATATTTTTCGAAATTCAGGGTGAGAAATTTTACGTGTAAAACTGCGGTGTTAGATACCAGTCTATCGCTCACTGCATCAGATTTTCTGGGCGATGAATAAATACAATATCAGCCATCAGTGTCAGGGGTAAACAATAAATACATAATATATTTATGAGTGAAACTAATAAGGCTAATCTATTTGCAGGTATACCCAACAGAAACAGGGCTTGCTAATTTAAAAAGTAATAACCTGATGATGCCGGAGATATTATGATTAAGTCTGTGAAAGCCGTTGGTGCTAAAGCTGAAAAAAGTCCGCTTAGAGAGTTTTCAATCAGGCGTCGTGGTTTACTCGCTGATGATGTAGAAATTGAAATCATGTATTGTGGTATCTGTCATTCTGATCTTCATCAGATTGATAATGATTTTGGTGCATCAGTTTTTCCGATGGTTCCCGGACATGAAATTGTAGGCCGGGTGATTTCTGTTGGTGCCAGCGTAACTCACTTTAAACCCGGAGATTATGCTGCTGTGGGTTGTATCGTGGATTCCTGCGGTAGTTGCCCTGCTTGTGAACGTGATCTGCAGCAGTTTTGTGAACACGGTACTGTTTTGTCCTTTAATACACCCGATAAATATCTGGGAGGGATGACATATGGTGGTTTTGCTCAGACTTATGTCTGTAAAGAAAGCTATACCCTGAAAATGCCCCATTTTGAGGATATGGCTGCAGCAGCACCACTGTTATGTGCTGGTATTACAGTATATTCGCCACTTAAGCACTGGCAGGCAGGTCCCGGAAAAGTCGTGGGTATACTGGGGATTGGCGGGCTGGGGCATGTGGCGATTCGTATCGCTAAAGCATTAGCTGCAGAAGTCGTTGTTTTAACAACCTCAGAGCAAAAGGTTGCTGATGCGAAACGGCTTGGTGCTGATGATGCCGTGCTTACGACTGATACTGAGCAGATGAAGCGATATGCGGGTAAAATTGATTTAATTATTGATACTGTTTCAGCAAGTCATGATGTTAACCAATATCTTAAACTACTCGCGATTGATGGTAGTGTGGTACTGGTAGGTTTACCCGCTGAACCTATAGAGATAGCAGCCTTTAATGTTGTCAAAGGACGCCGCAGCTTTGCAGGATCTAATATTGGCGGTATCCATGAAACACAGGAGATGCTGGATTTTTGTGCGAAGCATAATATCACTGCTGATATTGAACTGGTGAATGTGGCCCGGATTAATGACGCTTTTTCACGTCTTAAAAAAGGGGATGTGAAATATCGTTTTGTTGTGGATATGTCTACACTGAAATAAACGGAATATTCTGTCAGAGTGCCTGTCAGTCATTCTGTGTAACGGCTACCATATTAAAGGTGCTCATTCAGGTGAGCACCTGACCCGGCAATAAAATGACTTTTCGCCCACCGTCCGTTCCGGAGCGGTATATTCCCTTCCAGTGCCAGTTAATAAGCCTGCTATAGTTATGGATGAAGTACTGTCGGTGGTTTGTATTTTATCGGCAATATTGTATGAGTAAAACGATATCCTGCGGAGGAGATACGGTGTTTTCTGAAAATACATTGTTTATTAACACTATTTTACTTGGCGGGTCGACCGGACAGAAATTGCAGGCGGCGGCAGATGCTGGTTTTATGCAAGTCGAATTATGGCAACAGGATATCCGGAGAGCGGAGGGGGATGCCGATCAGGTAAAACAGAAACTGACAGAACTTAACCTGTCACTGACCGACTATCAGGTACTGCTGGATTTTGACGGGGCCGCGGAGTCGCAGCGTGATAATAAGCGCAGGGAGGCACTGGACATCCTGGATACTGCGGTACGTCTTGGTGCTGGTACTGTACTGGTGCCAGCGAATACCGATGCTGCATGTCAGCAGCAGCAGATCCTGCCGGATTTATGCTGGCTGGTGGCACAGGCAGAGCAACGGGGTCTGCGTATTGCGTATGAAGCAATGAGCTGGAGTACTTTTATTAATACGCTTCCCCGGGCAATGGCTATTTTACGGGAAATTGATTCACCAGCCCTGGGGCTGGTGATTGATGCATTCCATATTTTCGCGTTACAAAGAACATCTGCTGATCTGCAGGGTATCCCGATGGATAAAATATTTCTGGTCCAGCTATCCGATGCCGAAAATATACCGGAACGGCAACATCTGACCAGTATTGCCCGTCATGAACGATTGTTACCGGGTGAGGGTGTGTTCCCCCTGAAAACGCTGATCGACTATCTTTCCGCACAGGATTATCAGGGACCGATAGGATTAGAAGTCTTTAATGATCATCTGAAATCTCAGGATCCGCAGCAGGTTGCCAGAGCGGCTTTTCGTTCGTTAATCGCTGTTCTCGACAGTAACCATCCGGCCACATAAGCCGGACAGTTTTTTTATAGTTTTCTGTGCTGAGTTCAGCATCTCCGGCCGGAGTCTGGTTATAGCCAGCACAGGCTTGTTTTACCTGATTCCTGAGTGTGTGATTGTCAGCATTATATCTCTGTCCGTCAGCCCCCCGGTAATCCTGTACATCGTGTCGCCCTGGTCAGCAGAATTAAAAAAGTCGTTTTCTCTGAAGGCCGCCATTATGTCAGGGTAATCTGCGATGGCTGTTGTCTTATTCTGAGCGGGCAGGCGGGAAGTCTTGTGACTGACCCGCCCTGTGCCGGGCGGGTGATTGCTGAAGCAGTATCCTGATGTTGTAGCCGTGGCTGAATTGCGGTAACTATCTGCGGGAGCGACAGATTAATGCTCAGGGCCTTGTATCAGCGGTTTGGCAGGCAGTGGTAATATTTCAATACGCACCTGATACTTACCGGCGTCAGCCTGCGGCAGCTGCGCGACGAGATTTTTCAGCGTGTCGACCGGCGCTGATGTAGTTTCGGTGACTGCATATACGGGCATGGGCAGAGGTGGTCGCTCGCTGTGCATGCCCGGCGCAGGGAAGGGCCCATGGTCATCAGGCGGGGATGCCGTGGCTGCCGCAGACAATGCTGATACCAGTAACAGGGGGACAGAAAGGTAAATCGTCAGCTTTTTCATCATATTTCTCCTGAATGTAAGATCCGTTACAGCATCCGTGACACGGGTCTTTAGCTTCAATCCTTTTTGCGTATCCCTTACCTGTTTTTCGATATCCCGACAATTGTGACTGCCGTCTGATAAACATTCTGAAACGTTTTTTTTTATTTATTCGTTATATAAAAAACTACATAACGTTATATTTTTCTTCTTCCCCCGCGGACCGGCAACCTCCGGCCAGCCCGGAATCAATTAAAAAAAATAACAATCTTTCAATGGATAATGTCGATGGTTCAGGAATGTAAAGGGCGCAACAGCTTGTTATATTTATCTCTGCTGGCAAGTTTTTCATCTGTGGCAGTACCGGTGTCTCCGCAAACGCTGGTGGTACAGGCAAAATCAGCGAATACCGATGCCACTCAGCAGCAGGCAACTCTTGGTAACCCGGGAAACACCAGTATTAAAGATACCCCATGGTCGGTGCAGGCCTTGTCAGCGTCGATGATGAATGCGCAGCAGTTAAAAAGTGTATCTCAGTTATATCGTTATATGCCTTCGGTGCAGGGAGAGGGTGCCAGACCCCAGACCCGTGGTATGCAGGGCAGTGTGGTACAGAACAGCATGATTGACGGGTTAAATGTCGTCTCGACGACCGATTACTCAGCAGAACAGTTTGATCATATTGAAGTCCTTAACGGTCTGGCCGGGTCTTTATACGGTCCCGCAAACCCGGCAGGATTATTTAACTTTGTTTCAAAACGCGGAACCGACACGCCTTATCACTCATTAACCGCAGGCAGTGGCAGCGGCCTGACGCACAAACTGGCCGGAGATTTTAGTGGCCCGCTGAGCAGCTCTGACAGAGTTCGCTACCGGGCTAATCTTCTTGATGATGAAGGTAATGGTTATGTGAAAGGCAGCAAAATTCGTCGCCAGCTGTTCAGCCTGGCTCTGGATGCAAATCTGACGGATCATACTCTGCTGGAAAGTAATTTCAGTGACTACCATTATTACGATAAAGGATTAGCAGGTAAATTTGCGCTGGCAAAAGGTGTGTCATTTCCTTCGCCCCTGAATCCGCGTACGGCGCATCTTGGTCAGTCATATGCCGGGGATAACAACCATACCCTGACCGCTGGCATGCATCTGAAACATGATTTTGACGGTAACTGGCTGGGAGAAATTGGTGTGCTGCGTCAGATAGCCGATCGTGAGTCTACAGCGGTCACTAATACTCTGACAGATAATGCCGGGCATTATACCACCACCACGTCCAGTAATACGGCCAGCCGTTTTACAATTAACAGTTATCTGGCAAACCTGAGCGGCGAAATTGATACCGGCGTGCTGAGACATAAGGTTTCTGCCGGTATCCGTGGGTTCTCGTGGAAAAATTATAATCCGGTTAACGGCAGCACTCAGACACTGGGAAGCGCTTCCCTGTCTGATCCTCAGTCCTTCACCGAACCTGACTACCCGGATTTTACCAAACGCTATCACTCTGCCAGTACCACTCAGACAGCGTTATTACTTAGTGATACGCTGATTTTTTCGCCACAGTGGAGCACTGTTCTGGCAGGCAGTGAAAGCCAGCTGGCAACCTCTAATTATAATAAAAGTGGTCTCCGGACCAGTGACTCTTCTGACCATGGTTTCAGTGGTTCAGCCAGTGTGCTGTATAAACCCGTTGATCTCCTGACACTGTATCTGACTTATGCGGACAGTCTGCAACAGGGTGATACGGCCCCGGCCGGGGCATCCAATGCCGGAAATATTCTGGCGCCTTATCGAAGCAAGCAGGCCGAGGCTGGCAGTAAACTGGCTGTCGGAAGAATGTTACTTACGGCGGCGGTATTTCAGATTAAGCGGCCCTTTGCATATACCAATAGCAGCGGTGTTTATGCACTGGACGGCGAGCAGCGCAACCGTGGCCTTGAACTGATGGCGACAGGCGATGCGACGGACAATCTGCATATTTACGGTGGTATGAGCTGGCTGGATCCTCGCCTGAGAAATACTGCCAGTACCGCCACTGATAATAAGCAGGTTGTCGGACTGTCACGTTACACGGCCAGCTTATTCGCGTCTTATGATTTGCCGGCCCTGGCGGGCACAGAAGTACATGCGGGCCTGCGTTATATGGGAAGACGAAGTACCGATAATACCAATGCTACATGGACCGGCAGTTATACCACTGCTGATGCAGGTGTTTCGTGGAAAACCCGGTTATTTGCTCAGTCAACAACTTTCCGGCTGGATGTGACTAACCTGACCAACCGCCATTACTGGACGAATATTGTGCCCGGCGGGCTGAATGGTTATACGGGCGCGGGGTATGCCAGTGCACAGCCTGGTGAACCGCGGATGGCCGAAGTATCAATGCAGGTGGTATTTTGATAACGCTCAGAGCGCCGGGAAAACGCCTGGCTTTGGCAACCCTGTTGCTTAGTCTGTTGGCTGTCAGCCCTTACGGAGCCACACAGACGGTGACTGATGATACGGGCCGGCAGGTGACTGTTGCTGATCATGCGACACGTATTGCAGATGGCTGGTTTGCTCATCATTCATTACTGATGACCTTAGGTGCCGGAGGTCGTATTGTGGCAACCGTTAATCATCCACAGGATCGTCCGTGGATGTTTAAAATCCAGCCTTCACTGTTTCAGGCATTACAGACGCCGGGTCATGAGTTTTCCAGTGAGGCATTAGTATTACGCCATGCAGATGTGGTTTTTGTACCAAAGAATGATCCGGCGGCGGCGGGTTACCGTCAGGCGGGGATTCCGGTTTTAATGATGAATTTTGACGATTTTCCTTCCATGGAGCGTTCATTACTGACGACAGCACAGGTGGTGGGCACCAGACAAGCCCGTCAGCGTGCCGAAGCGTATAACCGGTATCTGGAGCAGCAAATTGCTGTTATCCGCAGTAAAACGGACCGGCTGACGCTGCAGCAACGTCCGACCGTATTACATATTCAGTCATTGCATCCGCTGAAGGTTGATGGCCGGAATACTCTGATTGATACCTGGATTACCCTGGCGGGAGGCCGGAATGTCGCCGGGAATATTGAGGGTAATATGAAACAGATTACGCCCGAACAGGTACTGGCATGGCAACCGGATTATATTATCCTTGATGCCGCCGCGGGTACCCTGCAACAGTCACCGTATCAGTCCCTGTTCAGCCAGCTACGGGCGGTTAAACAGCAGCATGTTGTCCGTAATCCGTCAGGTGTCTTTCCCTGGGATCGCTATGGTACCGAAACCGCGTTGCAGATCCAGTGGGCAGCGCAACTGCTGCATCCGGATTTGTTCCCCGGTATCAATATGGTAAGGCAAACGCGTGACTTTTATCAGCGCTTCTTTGACTATCCGCTGACTGCTGCTCAGGCTGAACGTATTCTGAATGCGCAGCCTCCGGAGTAAAGGGCGGTCCGCTCAGCCAGAATAATGGCTGAGCGGATCGCTTATCAGGCAGAGAAATCCCAGTGAGTGCGCTGCATATCAATCACAAAGCGATATTTGATTTGCCCCGCCAGCATGCGGCTGAAAGCTTCTTCTATCCCTTCGCCGCCAATCACTTCCACATCGGCAATAATGTTATGTTTTCCGCAAAAATCAAGCACTTGCTGGGTTTCGGCAATACTGCCAATCGATGTTCCGCTGACACTCAGCCGGCGGAAAACCATCGGCGTTACCTCCGGGCCCGGGTGAGGATTATCCGGAATGCCAACCAGTACCAGCCGGCCATTGGTCTTCAGGGTGCTCAGGTACGGGTCCAGTGAATGAGGAGCCGCGACACAATCCAGAATCAAATCCAACTGCTGTGCACAATCTGCCATCTGCTGCGCATCGCCTGAGATGACCACACGGCGGGCCCCCAGCCGCAGAGCATCTTCACCTTTCGCCGGAGATGTGGTGAATAATGTCACTTCCGCCCCCAGGGCACTGGCGAGTTTTACCGCCATATGGCCCAGTCCCCCCAGCCCGATAATCCCGACTTTCTGGCCGGGTTGCAGGTTGTAATGCATCAGTGGTGACCAGACCGTAACACCGGCACAGAGCAAGGGGGCTACCCCATGTAGTGGCAGATTATCCGGTACTGACACCACAAAATTCTGGTCAACGATAATTTGTTGTGCATAGCCACCCAGAGTGGTTTTCCCCGTATAACGATCGGTACCGTTATATGTCGGGGTAAATCCTTGTTCACAATACTGCTCTTCATGCTGCTGGCAGAACTGACAGTCACCACAGGAATCCACCATCACCCCGACACCGACAATATCGCCGGGCTGATAACGGCTGACGGCAGCCCCGGTTTCCCGGACACGACCGACAATTTCGTGGCCCGGCACCAGCGGATAGTGACTAACCCCCCATTCGTTACGCGCCATATGCAGATCCGAATGACAGACCCCGCAATAAAGAATATCGATACTGACATCGCCAGCCTGCAACGGACGAAGGGAGAACTGGCCGCTGGTCAGCGGAGTATCAGGGTGACGGGCAATAAGACCTTTAACTTGCATATAATACCTTTTTTTCGGGGCAGCAACCGGGAGCCCTTTGGCAGAGGAAATAAGCTGCACACTATAGATAAAGGGTTCTTTTAATGGTAGTAGTTACCATTTGGTGACCAGGCGCAGTGACGGAGTGAAGCGTATGCCTCAATGGGCAGGTGATAAAGTATTTTTCTATGCAGACTCAGGCCCGAGGCGGCTGATGGATCTGTTTTCTGTAAAATGGAGCAGTATGGTGTTACATGCCCTGTGGCACTGGCCACAGCCAGCGGCGAGGACCGGAGAGCTACAGCGCAGTCTGCAGGGGATTTCTAAAAAAATGTTATTTCAGACGTTGAAAGAGCTTGAAGTTCGCGGGTTGATTCACCGCCAGGTTTTTGAGGTGATACCTCCTAAAGTCGAGTATTCATTAACGCCGCTGGGCAGAACTCTGGCTGAGCCTATAGAACAGCTTTATCTGTGGGGTCTTGATAATCAGCAGGCGCTGGATGAAATGTCGGAAAACCTGCAACGTCACCATGACAATACTGCCGGCCAATAGCCGGTGAAGTTAAAAGGCTGCCTGACGGATGCAGGCAGCGAAATATAACAAGTGTTTCAGGCAGTAATACTGCCCGCGCTGACAGTCCGGCGGGCAGCTGTGAGACTACAGACCGGACTTATTGACGGGAAAGGCTGTATTTACCCGCACCCAGTAACATGATAAATATGCCACCGAAGAAATAGAGTGCTTCGGTTTCCAGCGCCCATGCGCCGACATCAGTGGTTTTGAAGAAGTTGCCACCGGCAACCAGTGCCACGGCGAAGACCAGGTTGATGGCATAAACCAGGCCGGCCAGCCGGGTCCAGACCCCCAGAATAATCAATACCGGTGCAATAACTTCCCCGATATAGGCACCGTAAGCCACAAAGCCAGGCAGGCCATGGGCAGACAGCATCGGTTTGATCCATTCAACACCGTTCATCAGTTTAAAGCTGCCGTGGAACAGCATCAGGAAACCAAACACCAGGCGTAACAATAATTTTGCGAAGTCAGGATGATCAACTACACGATCAAAACCAGCAATCAGCTTATTCATAAAAAAATCCCCTTTGAAAAAACGTAAAGTACGTGAAAAAGACGCAAAACATCACCGGTATTTTTTGAATAAAAACATCAAAAAATTAGAGCGATAGTTATAAAATTAGCACTTAGTATGAAAATTATCCTGTCATAATCGGGTAAGGACCATTGCGGGCCTGAAGGGGGGGGCCGGAGTAACGAAGGTGTGTGCTGGCAGCGTATCAGGGGCCCTCAGACCCCTGACGGGAGAGTCGCTTATTACTGACTGACGGTATCCAGTAACGTCAGTTGCTGCGGGGTCAGGGAAAGCTGAAGTGCTCTGGCAAAACTTTCAACCTGGGGGACGCTGGTTGCACTGGCAATCGGGGCGGTGACACCTTCACGGGCAATTAACCATGCCAGGGCAACTTCCGCAGAGGTCGCCTGCTGTGCTTCTGCAACTTCTGCCAATGCCCCGACAATTCTGAATCCGCGCGGATTAAGATATTTGCTGATGCCGGCTCCGCGTTTGCTTTGCTGTAAATCGCTCTCTTTACGGTATTTTCCGGTAAGAAACCCGGAAGCCAGACTGTAATAGGTGACTACGCCGATATTCTTTTTAATACAAAGGTCACGCAGCGGACCGTCAAAGCTGTTACGGTCATATAAGTTATATTCCGGCTGCAGCACCTGATAAGCAGGAAGCGCATGCTGTGCTGCCACGTTCAGGGCGTCTGTCAGCTGTGTTGCATCGAGATTTGAGGCACCGATAGCACGGATTTTACCTTCGGCCAGCAGTGTTTTATATGCTTCCAGCGTTTCTTCATAAGGTGTGGCGGGATCCGGCCAGTGGGAGAAATAAAGGTCAATATAATCTGTATTTAAGCGGCGCAGTGAGTCCTCAACAGCCCGGATAATCCATTTACGGGAGAGGCCTTTGTGGCCTTCAATACCTAAATCGGCACCAACCTTAGTGAATAATTTTATCTGTTCGCGACGCCCCGGGCGGGACTTCAGCCAGCGTCCGATTATGGTTTCAGATTCCCCGCCCTGGTTACCCTCTGCCCAGAGAGAGTAAACATCAGCAGTGTCAATACTGTCAAAACCGTGATCAACAAAAGCATCCAGTATTCTGAAACTGGCAGGCTCATCAATCGTCCAGCCAAAGACATTACCGCCAAACACCAGCGGGGTGATGGATAAATCTGTCTGACCAAGAAGCCGTTTAGTCATTTCTGATGCTCTCCTGAGAGTAAAATAAAGACAGGGAAGCCCTGTGCAGCCTGCCATCGGGTGAAACTGTGATACTCACAGCGGCAAAGGGCGTCTGTGTACAGCGGAATATACCTCAGCGGACTGTCAGGGTAGAATCATCCCTGCGCGGTGCCCGCGGGTTGTGCCGCGAATACAGATAATCTTTTTAAGCATAGCAAAAACCGTCGGACAGCCGGTGCAGCATTTGTGCCGGTAATTCACGGGGTCCCGTAACCTCACAGACAGGAAGCAAGTATGTTAATAGTCAAAACCGGGTTGTTGTTTATATTGACAGCCCTGGCCGAAATTGCCGGATGTTATCTGCCTTATCTGGTGCTGCGTGAACAGCGAAGTCACTGGCTGTTAGTGCCCGGGGCAGCAAGTCTGGTGATTTTTGCCTGGTTACTGACATTCCATCCGGCTGCGGCAGGGCGGACTTATGCCGCTTATGGTGGCGTGTATATTTGTGTGGCACTGGCGTGGCTGGCGCTGGTGGATGGTGTTGCACTGACGCGCTGGGATATTACCGGAGGTATAGTGGCACTGGCAGGTATGGTTATTATTGTCTGTCAGCCGTCCTGAAATAACCGGCCGGTGACCGGCTGTATGAGCGCGGGCCAGTTAACTCCCGGGGTTTTTTCTCTGAGAGCAGGATTTTTTTTGAAATTTATCTAAAATAATACTTATGTATTTGTCAGCGAAGGTTATTTAAGAAATGTCGCCTGTTATTAATCACAGCAGCGATGTTTTACTTTCCGGCGAAGATACAGTCAGCAGAGTGAGGATGCTGGTTATTCAGGGTATTTCTGGCAGGACGTTATACCCTGACTGCCCGGAAACTGGCGGAGTCAGGCCGGTTTACCGGTATTTAGCAATTTTTAACTGGCAGGTTAATGTAGTGTATACGATGAAATCTAAACAATGGGCCATCATGCTGGCCGGAGTACTGAGCGCCCCTGTCACTCAGGCTGCAGATATCGGACAGCAAATATCCCAAACCTGGGATACTTTCACCGGTAATGTGGCCGAAACATGGAACTCACCACAGACGGTGGATTTGTATGTGCCGGCAATTACCTGGCACAACCGCCTGGCCTATGACCGCGAGCATATCGACCGTTATAACGAAAGGCCGTGGGGGGCAGGGGGAGGGATCTCCCGTTACGATGAAAAAGGCAACTGGCAGGGCATTTATCTGATGGCATTTAAAGATTCCTTTAATAAATGGGAACCCATCGGTGGTTATGGCTGGGAAGCAACCTGGCGGCCGTTCAGTGATCAGCGTTTTCATGTGGGAGCAGGGTATACCGCCGGAGTCACTTTGCGTGATAACTGGAATTATCTGCCTATCCCTCTGGTCCTGCCACTGGCTTCCATCGGCTACGGTCCGGCAAATTTTCAGATGACCTATATCCCGGGAACCCATAACAACGGAAACGTTTACTTCGCATGGTTACGTATCCAGTTTTAAGCATAATCCTTGTGCAAAAAATGCCCTGTTGTGATGAAATTTAGATATTTATCACTTTTTCTTAAAATGGTGCTGGACAAATTGCACCGCAATTGATGTACTAGGTGCCGACACAGTTTAGTGTCCATTTTTCATGTAAAGGTAATAAGATGTCCAAGATTAAAGGTAACGTTAAGTGGTTTAATGAATCTAAAGGATTCGGTTTCATTACTCCTGAAGATGGCAGCAAAGATGTATTCGTACACTTCTCTGCTATCGTGAGCAATGGCTTCAAAACTCTGGCTGAAGGTCAGCGTGTAGAGTTTGAAATTACTGACGGTGCTAAAGGCCCATCTGCTGCTAACGTTATCAGCCTGTAATTTTCAGTCAGAATCTCTAAAACCCGCCTTATGGCGGGTTTTTTATTGCCTGTTATTTTTTTGTTAACCAATATCCGTATTTTTTTTCACCTGCTGAAAGTGCCTGCTGCCCGTTATCGCCGGCCAGCTCCGGGATGGCGTATTTCCGGCTGATTAGTGCTATTCGTAGTCTGTTACAGAATTGTTTTGTGTTATACTCGGCTTTGCGTATTAATGTAGATGTAACGATCTTCGCTGAGGTTTAAAGGTATATTATGGAAGGTATCAGTATTGCAAAACTGCTGATCATTGGTGCTCTTATCGTATTGCTTTTTGGCACCAATAAATTACGCTCATTAGGCGGTGACCTGGGTAGCGCAATTAAGGGCTTTAAAAAAGCCATGAAAGATGATGATTCAGCCGCGGCTAAACCAGCTGCAACTAAGAGTGAAGCGGAAGAGATTCCTGCTGAACGTGTTACTCATAAAGAGTAATGATGTGCCCCTGCAATAAATATACGTATTTATTGTCAGTAAAAACCAGATAGTCAGACTGTCTGGTTTTTTGTTTTTTGGTGAAAGCCAGCCGCAGGGCAGGAGATAAACCCGGCCTGAAAGAGACAGTCCTGCAGACCGTCTCTGACGATTTCCGGTTATTTAACTTCGATACCTTTGGCCTGCATATCGGCATGATACGAGGAACGTACGAACGGGCCACAGGCCGCATGGGTGAATCCCATTGCCATCGCTTCCTGTTTCATTTCATCAAACTCCGCCGGGCTGACATAGCGCTGAACCGGCAGGTGATGGCGGCTTGGCTGCAAATACTGTCCCAGGGTCAGCATGGTGACACCGTGACGGCGTAAATCGCGCATCACCTCGATAATTTCAGCGTTAGTTTCACCCAGACCCACCATCAGCCCCGACTTGGTCGGAATATCAGGGTGCGATTGCTTAAATTTTTCCAGCAGGGTCAGGGACCATTGGTAATCCGCTCCCGGTCTTACCTGGCGGTAGATTCGTGGTACGTTCTCCAGGTTATGGTTGAAAACATCCGGCGGCGTGCGGGTCAGAATATCCAGTGCACGATCCATACGACCTCGGAAATCCGGTACCAGTGTTTCTATTTTGATCGCCGGACTTTTTTCACGGATAGCCGTGATACAGTCAGCAAAGTGTTGTGCTCCGCCATCACGCAGATCATCCCGGTCAACGGAGGTGATAACGACGTAGCGTAGTCCCATATCAGCAATGGCCTGTGCCAGCTTGCCCGGTTCTGCGGCGTCCGGGGCCAGCGGACGCCCGTGGGCGACATCACAAAACGGGCAGCGGCGGGTACAGATAGCACCGAGGATCATAAAGGTTGCCGTGCCGTGATTAAAACATTCGGCCAGGTTCGGGCAGGAGGCTTCTTCACAGACAGAATGCAGGCCATTTTTGCGCATAGCGGCTTTAATTCCCTGAATCCGGCTGGAGTCTGCAGGAAGCTTGATTCTCATCCATTCAGGTTTACGCAGCAACTCCTGGCGTTCACTGACGACTGTTTTTACCGGGATCAATGCCATTTTATCGGCATCACGATATTTGACACCGCGTTCTATCTGGACAGGTTTACTCATTTCTGCGGGTTCCGTTTGCTGATTGTCTACAGGCAGCCTGTATTCAACTAATTTTGTAACAATGAAAAAAGTATATCATTTTGCCTGCTGACGGGCAGCTTTCCGGTTCTGTAAAAGTTACATATTTGTAAATTAAAAATCAGTCAGGCAGTGTCTGCTGGTGTTGATAACTAATATCTGTGTACGGAAGTTGTTCCGTAAAATGTTTAATCAGTCGCTGAGGGGTTTCCGGCATCAGGCGGCTGTCTGTCAGGTCTGCCAGCCTGGTCATTTCCATCCCCGGATACCCGCAGGGGTTGATCCGCAGAAAAGGAGAGAGGTCCATATCCACGTTTAAAGCCAGCCCGTGGAATGAACAGCCTTTACGGATCCGTAGTCCCAGAGAACAGATTTTTTTAGCATCGACATAGACGCCCGGTGCATCATCGCGGGCCCTGCCTGAGACAGAGAAGTCGGCCAGGGTCGCGATCACTGTTTGCTCAATTGCCGTGACCAGCTGACGTACACCCAGCTTACGACGGCGGATATCAACCAGTACATAGAGGATCTGTTGCCCGGGACCATGGAAAGTCACTTGTCCTCCGCGGTCACTTTGCATGACCGGAATATCGCCGGGGTCGAGCAGGTGTTCGGGTTTACCGGCCTGGCCCTGAGTAAATACCGCAGGGTGTTGTACCAGCCAGAGTTCGTCGGCAGTATCGGCAGTACGCTGATCAGTAAACTGATGCATCGCCTGAGAAACCGTATGCCAGTCACGTAATCCTAACTGACGGATAATAAGAGATTGATCAGACAAGGGGAGTATCCGGTAGCCGCTGAAAAACGCAGTATAGCGCCGGGCGGGCAGGCTGAATACCTGCCGGTACCCGGCAGCCAGAGTTACAGCACCATACGAACAATTTCGATGTTGCCCAGCTCTTCATAAAGAGCCTCAACCTGTTCGATATGGGTGGCATTAATGGTAATAGAAACTGAGTGATAATTGCCTTTGCTGCTCGGTTTTACATCGGGTGAGTAATCTCCCGGTGCATGGCGTTGTACCACTTCAATCACCTGATCAACCAGCCCGGGCTGTGCCAGACCCATCACTTTATAGGTAAACGGGGTTGGAAATTCGAGCAATTCATTCAGTTTGGTTTTCATAGTGACTCCGTAAAAAAGATGCCCCCGAAGATTCAGGGGCAGAGTAATGCTTTACTATGTGGGGATGATTAAGAATATTTCAACCCTGACAGCTATCCCATCCAGTGATGAAATTTCAGTTTAATATAATCGATAATCCGGCTAAAGAAACCACCTTCTTTAACATCATTCAGCACCACCAGTGGCTGCCGGGCAATGATTTTTCCGTCCAGCTGGAAGTTGATAGTCCCAATCTGCTGGTTTTTCTGCAGCGGTGCATGCAGTTCGGTATTGCTCAGAATATAACTGGCTTTCAAATCTTTTGCCCTGCCGCGGGGAACCGTCAGATACACGTCTTTATCCACCCCCAGCTGCACATTGTCCGTGTCACCAAACCATACGGGCTCAGAGGCAAAGTCTTTACCGGCTTTCAGAGGAGAAACGGTTTCAAAAAAGCGGAAGCCCCAGGTCAGTAATTTCTTACTTTCCGTTTCGCGGCCTTTATAAGTATGCCCACCGAGCACTGCAGAAATCAGCCGCATTTTTCCTTCGGTCGCAGAGGCTACCAGATTATAACCGGCGGCATTAGTATGGCCGGTTTTAATGCCATCAACGTTCAGGCTGGTATCCCACAACAGACCGTTACGGTTAGTCTGGCGAATATTATTAAAGGTGAACTCTTTTTCTTTGTAGATTGCGTATTCGTCAGGCACGTCGCGGATTAAGGCCTGACCGATCAGGGCCATATCCCGTGCTGAACTATACTGGCCATCAGCATCCAGCCCATGGACGGTTTTGAAGTGAGTGTTTTTTAATCCCAGAGCGCTGACATAGTTATTCATCAGACCGACAAAGGCGTCCTGACTACCGGCGACATAATCGGCCATTGCAACGCAGGCATCATTCCCGGATTGCAGTACAATCCCCCGTGTCAGTTTAGACACCGGGACCCGATCTCCGGGTTTAAGAAACATTAATGAAGACCCTTTGAATACCGGATTGCCGGTTGCCCAGGCATCCTGGCCGACAGTCACCATATCATCCTGATGGATTTTACCGGCTTTGAGCGCCTGACCAATCACATAACTGGTCATCATTTTGGTGAGGCTTGCCGGGTCGCGGCGGTTATCTGCATTTTTTTCTGCCAGTACTGTGCCTGAATTATAATCAATCAGGATGTAGGCTTCGGCATCAATATCAGGGACGCCGGGGATCATGGTTTGCAGATTGACATCATCAGCCATTGCAGAATGACTGATAATCAATGCAACCAGAGAGGCAGAACTGAATTTGGTCAGGAAGTGCAAAGGGGAATTTCTCTTCATCTTTAGAGTAACTTCATCCATGGGACAGGTATTATTTGTCACAAACTATAACAGGATGCCCTTGTAACAGGCATCCTGCTTTACTTAAGTTTATGCTTTAGCGCAAAACAGAAGGGAAAATTACGGTGCAGTAGTAATAAATGAGTTTATTTTTTCACCTGATAATCGCTGCTGTAACGCGGCGGCTTCCTTGCGATCGGCATAACCTCCCAGTTGTACACGGTAGGTGTTCCCGTTAACGACTTCAGTATGTGCGTTAACGCCAAAACGCTGGCTCAGCTTCTGCTCTAACTGTCTGGCACGCTGTGCATCATTGAGTGCCGCGACCTGGACGACAAAGCCGTGACTTTTACTCGCGGAGGACGCCGGTGTTTTTGCGGCCGGGGCTGCAATAGCTGCTGCTGCCGGCGCGGGTGGGGTTGCCGCCGGGGTTACAGGCTCCAGTACGCCGCTGGCTAACGGCTGTGGCGCACCAAGAAAACCGTTACTGTGTAGCGGGGCACCCATACTGTTACTACTTTGCAAGCTGCTATTGGCTATCGGCATAACATGAGAGGTACCAGTAACTGACGGGGCCGTGGCTGGTAAAGCGGTACTGTTACTGCTTTGTATAGCCGGTGTCGGGGCCATATCAGTGCTGTCCAGGTTTGGTCTGGCCGGTAAGTCATAACTTTGTATAGCCACTCTGGTCCCGTTGGTTCCCGGTCCGGATAAGGTACCATCGGGAGCGACAGTAATAGCATCTACACGAACCTGTGTATTATTGGAAATATTCAGTCGCCCTGCGGATGCAGAAGACAAATCGATGATTCTTCCTGCAACAAAAGGACCGCGGTCATTAATCCGTACCACCAGCTGACGACCATCCGCCAGATTGGTGACACGTGCATAGCTCGGAATGGGCAGGTAAGGGGACGCTGCGGTATAGGCATTCGGGTCGAATTTCTCACCGGAAGCCGTGGTATTGCCTGCAGACTCCTGACCATAAGAACTTGCCAATCCGATCTGGCTGAAGTTTGACGTATCCGTGACGACACGGTAGCTGACACCGTTGACTGTATAATTCTGATTCGCTGAAGCGATCAGCGGCTCATATTTAGGCGGGATACCGGGAATTTCCACCACCGGCCCGGTCCAGGCGGGCTGAGCAGGGGCGGTATATTGCTGTTGCTGGTCGACGGAACATCCCGCCAATACTAACGATGTCAGTCCAATACAGATCAGCCATTCCTTACGCATGTATCGCCTCTTAAACGCTTTTTGATAACATTTTTCGATGAGTATGGATCGACATCACAATGCCGAATCCAGCCATTAATACGATCAGTGCTGAGCCACCATAACTGATCAACGGTAGCGGAACTCCTACCACCGGTAAAATACCGCTTACCATACCAATATTAACAAATACATAGACAAATAATATCAGCATAATACCGCCGGCCAGCACACGGCCAAAGGTTGTCTGGGCTTTGGCCGCAATTACCAGTCCGCGCATAATTAATAGCAGATACAGCGCCAGTAACGCCAGTACGCCAACCAGACCCAGTTCTTCTGCCAGTACCGCAAAGATAAAGTCAGTATGGCGTTCCGGCAAAAACTCCAGCTGTGACTGGGTACCATGCAGCCAGCCTTTACCTTCAAATCCGCCGGATCCGATAGCAATTTTAGACTGAATAATATGATAACCGGCACCGAGGGGATCACTTTCCGGGTTAAGCAACATCATTACACGGTCACGCTGGTATCCATGCATCAGGAAAAACCACAGGATCGGAATAAAAGCGGCCACCAGCACCACGGCAATACCGATAAGTTTCCAGCTCATACCGGATAAGAACAGGACAAACAGTCCTGAAGCAGCAATCAGGATAGCGGTCCCCAGGTCAGGCTGTGCGGCCACCAGCAGGGTAGGCAGGAAGATTAATATTAATGCAATAGCGGTATTTTTCAGGGTCGGCGGGCAGACATCACGGTTAATAAACCGCGCGACCATTAACGGTACTGCTATTTTCGCAATTTCAGAGGGCTGAAAACGCACAAAGCCGAGATCCAGCCAGCGCTGGGCACCTTTACTGATATGACCGAAAGCATCCACGGCCACCAGCAGTACAATACTGAGTATATACAGATAGGGTGCCCAGCTTTCATAAACCCGTGGCGGTACCTGGGCCAGTACCAGCATCAGGGTGACACCCATCGCAATCTGGCCCAGCTTACGTTCCATCATGCCCGGATCCTGACCGCTGGCACTCCAGATAACAAATCCGCTATAGGTGAGCAGGGCAAAAATTATCAGTACAAACAGAGGGTCAATATGGATGCGGGTCCATATTGACCGTTTCTGAGGACTACGACTCAGGGACATATTTACTCACCTTCATAACCAGGAGGAAGCGGTGCGGCCTGAGGGAGCTCAGTATTGTTGTCTCCCAGCATAATGTGATCAAGGATCTGCCGCATAATGGTGCCGACTGCGGCACCTGCACCGCCATTTTCTAAAATCATTGTGACTGCAACCCGCGGATTATCATACGGAGCAAACGCGGTCATCAGCTTATGGTCCCGCAGACGTTCGGTTATCCGGTGCGCGTTATAAGTTTCATTCTCTTTCAGGCCAAACACCTGGGCGGTTCCGGATTTGGCGGCAACTTTATAAGGCGTACCTTCAAAGCTTTTACGGGCCGTACCATTTGGCCGGTTTGCCACACCGTACATGCCGTCTTTGGCGATTTCCCAGTATCCGGAATTGACTTCTCCGATAGTGGTGGCCGCGGGTGGCTGGTAGGACACAATATCCGCGCCCTGGCTTTCGGCCAGCAGAAAATGAGGTACCTTAACCACACCGTCATTAATCAGGGTCATCAGGGCTTTATTCATTTGCAACGGTGTGGCTGTCCAGTATCCCTGGCCAATACCGACCGGAATGGTATCGCCCTGATACCAGGGCTTTTTAAACCGCCGCAGTTTCCACTCTCGTGTCGGCATATTACCGGCACTTTCCTGAGGCAGGTCAACACCGGTACGCGAGCCATAGCCGAACTTCTGCATCCATTCGGCTAACCGGTCGATCCCCATATCATAAGCGACCTGATAGAAAAAAGTATCTGCAGATTCTTCAAGAGATTTCGTGACGTTAAGCCGCCCGTGCCCCCATTTCTTCCAGTCACGGTAGCGTTTCTCTGTGCCGGGCAATTGCCACCAGCCCGGATCGACTAATGAAGTGTTACGATTAATCACACCTGCACTTAATGCTGAAACAGCAACATACGGTTTTACCGTCGACGCGGGCGGGTAAGCGGCCTGAATGGCCCGGTTATATAATGGCCGATCGGGGTCGGTCAGCAAACCTTTATAATCCGTTGACGAGATGCCGTTAACAAACAGATTCGCATCGTAGCCCGGCGTTGAGACCATTGCCAGAATATCTCCGTTACGCGGGTCAGTGACTACCACCGCGGCCCGGCTGCCCTGCAGCAGGCTCTCAATATATTGTTGCAGTTTCAGGTCGATGGTCAGGTAAATATCACGTCCGGCACGCGGCGCCTCCTGGTGCAACTGCCGAATAACTCTGCCGCGGTTATTCACTTCGACTTCCTGGTAGCCGGCTTTACCATGCAGAGTATCTTCGTAATAGCTTTCTATACCGAGCTTGCCGATATCATGGGTCGCCGCGTAGTTGCCGGTTTTTCCTTCCTGCTCAAGTCTTGCCACGTCACGGTCATTAATTTTCGAAACATAGCCGACAATGTGCGTCAGGGTTGCACCGTAAGGATAATAACGGCGCTGATAACCTTTAACTTCAACCCCCGGATAACGGTACTGATTTACCGAAAAACGGGCGATCTGCAATTCATTTAAATTACTTTTCAGCGGAACAGAAGTGAACCGGCGTGATCGTTTACGTTCTTTTTCGAAGGCGTCCAGATCTTCCTGGCTCAGATCCAGTATTGACTGCAATTCCTGCAGGGTTGTTGACAGACTGGCAACTTTTTCCGGCACCAGCTCGGCCTGATAAATCGTACGGTTAATTGCCAGCGGGATTTTATTACGATCATAAATAATCCCGCGGCTCGGTGCGACTGGCACCAGTTTAATCCGGTTCTGGTTTGAACGGGTGCTGTAGTCGTCGAAGTGAAGGATCTGCAGATGCCAGAGATTAAACACCAGAATGCTGCTCAGCAGCAGAATGCCGAAAAAAGCGACTAACGCTCGTCTGGCGAACAGTTTTTGCTCGGCTGTATAATCTCTGAACGCACTACTGGTTAAGTTCATCCGCGGCCTGTCAGTCCGGAAGTTGCCTTATCTGCTATTCGCGATGATAAGGGTGGTTAGTGGTAATACTCCATGCCCGGTAAAGGCTTTCGGCAACCAGCACACGAACCAGCGGGTGGGGGAGCGTCAGAGCAGATAATGACCAGCTTTGTTCAGCCGCAGCTTTACAGGCGGGGGCCAGCCCTTCAGGTCCGCCGATTAACAGGCTGACATCACGGCCATCCAGCTTCCAGCGTTCAAGCTGTTGTGCCAGCTGAGGTGTTTCCCAGGGCTTACCCGGAATATCCAGAGTGACGATGCGGTTACCTTTGCCGACAGCTGCCAGCATTGCTTCGCCTTCCTTTTCCAGAATACGTTTGATATCGGCATTTTTTCCCCGTTTACCGGCAGGGACTTCGATCAACTCAAACGGCATATCTTTCGGAAAACGGCGCAGGTAGTCCATAAACCCCGTCTGCACCCAGTCGGGCATTTTGGTGCCGACTGCGACAAGTTGCAGTTTCACGTGTCAGCCCCAGAGTTTTTCCAGCTCATACAGCTGACGGCTTTCTTCCTGCATTATATGAACGATAACTTCGCCGAGATCTACTACTACCCATTCACCGTCGTCTTTACCGTCGGTACCCAGCGGGCTGACGCCTGCGGCGCGTGATTCCTGTGCCAGGTGGTCTGCAATTGAGACGACATGACGGTTAGATGTACCGGTACAAATGACCATACAGTCAGTGATACTGGATTTACCACGGACATCGATAGCGATAATATTTTGTGCTTTGAGGTCATCGACTTTATCGATAACGAAAGATTGGAGTGTCTGGCCTTGCAAAAGGTTCCCCTCGTGATGTGCTGGAAATAACAGAGTGACCGTCATAATATCCCGGCCGGTCGAATTTGAAGCGGCGGAGTATATCACGCCCTAATCAATCGCGATATAAGCCAGCCTGCCGGATGTAGTTAATCACTGACAGAGGCAGCAGGTCGCTGCATGACTGGCCGGTATGCAGGCGCTGACGGATAACCGTGGCCGACACCGGGTAATACGGTGTATCAGCCAGACAGATAAGCCCGGCAGGATACTGTTGCAGCCGCCGCGGGTCATCGGTCAGATGTTTACTGATCCAGTGTTGCAGCTCTGCAGACTCCGGCTGCCGACAGTAGCCGGGGCGACGGCAGACCAGCAGATGACAAAGGGACATCAGTTCCTGCCAGCGGTGCCATTTATTCAGGCTGAGGAGAGAGTCCTGACCAATAATAAACGCCAGGGGTTGCTGGCTGCCGCGTTCGGCACGGATAGTCTGCAGGGTTGTCACTGTCCAGGAAGGGGTGTCGCGGTGTAATTCCCGATCATCGATATCGAATAAGGGCAGATCGGCAATAGCACAACGCAGCATCGCCAGACGCTGTGCCGGACTGGCGACCGGCTGAGGACGATGAGGCGGCAGATTATTCGGTAACAGGGTAACTTTATGCAACCCGGTCAGACGTGCCAGAGCTTCAGCAGAACGCAGGTGACCGAAATGAACCGGATCAAATGTGCCGCCAAAGACCGCATGTAACTCAGACATCGCTCACCACCACCGGTGACTTCCCGAAGGTCAGTTGCAGTGTAAGAGAGGCCAGCGGTGACCATACATCGCTGCCGTAATCCTGTTTTATGGTCAGTTCAATCGATGCCAGCTGCTTTATTGCCAGGTGCACAGCCTGGTTATCCAGTCGTTCCAGTGCCGCGGTAAATAATGGCCTGCGGTTTTGCCAGACACGCAGTTTGTCCATTAACTGACGGACGTTGTGCGACCCCTGTTGACGTTGCAGTTGCAGCAGGGTCATCAGTTCCCGCTGCAGGGTACGCACTAAAATAACCGGTTCGGCAGCCTCTTGTTGCAGCTGCTGCAGAATATGCAATGCCCGTTTACTTTTACCGGCCAGAATCGCATCTGCCCAGTGGTAGGGTGAAAAATGTGCAGCGTCGTTGACCGCTTGTTCTACTCTCGGTAACGTCAGCTGGCCTTCCGGCCACAATAAAGATAAGCGTTCCAGTGCCTGAGATAAGGCCAGCAGGTTACCTTCATAGCAGTAACAGAGTAAGCCGATAGCCTGCTGGTCAATGGCAATACCCAGGCTCTTACAGCGCTGACTTACCCAGCGGGGTAATTGTGCCTGTTCCGGAGTGGTGCAGGGTACCATCACAGCATTCAGGGATAACCCTTTAAACCAGCCGCTGTTTTCCTGGGCTTTAGTCAGTTTGTGCAGATGCACAATCAGTAACAGATCACTGTGTAACAGTTCCGCAAGACGGATCAGCCGCGGGGTTATCTGGGCTGAGGGACCGTTTTCCGGCATCAGCAATGTCAGGGTCTGACGCCGGGTGAACAGGCTGAGGGATTGACAGACGGTAAACAGGGCATCCCAGTCGGTGTGGTTATCAATGGTAAAAGTTAAATGCTCGAGGAATTGTTGCTGGCGGGCGGCAGCAATAATGGCATCATGACTTTCCTGGCGTAACAGCGGGTCGTTACCACTCAGGAAATAACTGCCGCGCAACCCTTCAGCGAGTTGCGCGGCCAGTTGTTCAGGGTAAAGCCTGACCATCAGCGGGATGTCGTCACGCCTGCAGTGTCACTTTGCTGGCCCGAATGCGAGGTAA
Organism: Tatumella sp. JGM94; assembly: GCF_018257595.1. Classification (NCBI taxonomy): domain Bacteria; kingdom Pseudomonadati; phylum Pseudomonadota; class Gammaproteobacteria; order Enterobacterales; family Erwiniaceae; genus Tatumella; species Tatumella sp. JGM94. Next base: position 171,634 of record NZ_JAERJN010000005.1, read on the forward strand.
TCGTCTCCGGGGCCGGTAAAGTGTCTGCGGTGTTTAACTGTGCGGCATGTACTGCCAGTAACTGACGAACCAGTTGCTGGGAAGCCCGTACCCGCATTTCCTGATAAATAATATCCTGCTCAGCATCTTTGGCCAGCGGTACGCCAGGGTTATCAAAGAATGTACGGTATACCGTAGTACTGAGCGGATAAATACCTTTACCCGGCAGCAGAACCTGCGCAGTGACAGTCATATACAGCTGATATTCGGCTGCAGTGCCGTCGAGGAATACGGACGCCGTATTACGACCGGAGCTTTCGGCTTCCAGGCGTAATGACGGAGTGGTATTACGGCGGTCTGCACTGTCATCCACCAGCGTAATATCATTAAGCCGTAATTGCTGACGTACGGTCCTGGCCAGCGGCCCGTATGGGTCATTGCTGGTTAATATCATGGTTTGCATTTCCTTCGGGATCCGGGTCGTTCCGCTGGTATGAAAACCACAACCTGCGGTGGCCAGTACGGCCACCGCAATCATCAGTGCTGAGAAAAGTTTGCGCACATCGCCTCCTGAACTTAACCTGCGACCAGGTTAAGCAGTTTACCCGGAACGTAAATAACTTTACGTACAGTAACGCCTTCCAGGTATTTTGCCACAAGGTGTTCCTGAGCGGCCAGAGCCTGCACCTGCTCCTGAGTGGAGTTAACCGGAACCGTAATTTTTCCGCGGACCTTGCCATTCACCTGAACCACAATCAGTACTGAGTCTTCGACCATGGCACTTTCGTCTGCCACCGGCCATTGCGCGGTGTCGATAGTCTGTTTGTGCCCCAGGGTCTGCCACAGTTCAAAACAGGCGTGCGGGGTGAACGGATACAGTAAACGAACCACGGCATCTAACGCTTCCTGCATCAGAGCACGATCCTGATCGGTGTCCTGTGGTGCTTTCAGCAGTTTGTTCATCAGTTCCATCACAGCGGCGATGGCCGTGTTGAAGGTCTGACGACGGCCAATATCATCAGAGACTTTTGCCACCGTTTTATGAACATCACGGCGCAGTGCTTTCTGGTCGTCATTCAGCTGCCCGGCGTCTAACACCGGAGCGGGGCCCTTGCTGCTATGGTCATAGACCAGTTTCCAGACACGTTTCAGGAAACGGTTAGCACCTTCAACGCCGGATTCCTGCCATTCCAGAGTCATTTCTGCCGGAGAGGCGAACATCATAAACAGACGGACGGTATCTGCGCCGTAACGTTCTACCATTAACTGCGGGTCAATACCGTTATTTTTAGATTTTGACATCTTACTCATACCGGCATAAATCACTTCACGGCCATCTTTGTCGGTGGCACTGGTAATCCGGCCTTTCTCGTCACGTACGACAGAAACATCGACCGGAGAAACCCAGTTACGCTCACCGTTGCTGCCTGTGTAGTAGAAGGCATCGGCCAGTACCATACCCTGACATAACAGGCGTTTGGCAGGCTCGTTTGAGTTTACCAGTCCGGCGTCACGTAACAGTTTATGGAAGAAGCGGAAATACATCAGGTGCATAATGGCATGTTCGATACCACCCACATACTGATCGACCGGCAGCCAGTAGTTGGCGGCGGCCGGGTCAAGCATTCCCTGGTCATAATGCGTACAGGTATAGCGCGCGTAATACCAGGATGACTCCATAAAGGTATCGAAAGTATCGGTTTCGCGCAGTGCCGGCTGACCATTCACCGTAGTTTTGGCCCATTCAGGGTCGGCTTTGATCGGACTGGTGATGCCGTTCATTGCCACATCTTCCGGAAGAATGACAGGTAACTGATCTTCCGGCGTCGGGACGACAGTACCGTCTTCCAGAGTTACCATTGGGATCGGGGCACCCCAGTAACGCTGACGGGACACGCCCCAGTCGCGCAGACGGTAGTTTACTTTACGCTCACCGACACCTTTGGCCGCCAGCGCATCAGCAATAGCGTTGAAACCGTCCTGATGAGACAGTCCATCGAACGGTCCGGAATTAAACAGCGTTCCCTTACCGGTCATTGCCGCGTCACTGATATCCGGTTCGCTGCCATCCTCATTGAGGATCACGGGTTTTATGGCCAGACCATATTTGCTGGCGAACTCCCAGTCACGCTGGTCATGGCCGGGAACGGCCATAACCGCACCTGTGCCGTATTCCATCAGGACAAAGTTAGCCACCCACAGGGGTAATTTATCACCGGTCAGGGGATGGATAACAAACATGCCCGTTGGCTGACCTTTTTTCTCCATGGTTGCCATATCAGCTTCAGCAACTTTGGTATTACTGCATTCGTCGATAAACGCGCTCAGTTGCGGGTTACCGATGGCCGCCTGGCGTGCCAGCGGATGTCCGGCGGCAACAGCGACATAGGTCGCCCCCATAAAAGTGTCCGGGCGGGTGGTGTAGACCGTCAGTTTCTGGTCGCTGTCGGCCACATTAAAGGTGATTTCCACCCCTTCCGAGCGGCCAATCCAGTTACGCTGCATGGTTTTAACCTGCTCAGGCCAGCCTTCCAGCGTATCCAGGTCATTCAGTAACTCTTCCGCATAGTCAGTAATTTTGATAAACCACTGGGGGATCTCTTTACGCTCAACTTTGGTATCACAACGCCAGCAGCAGCCTTCGATAACCTGTTCGTTGGCCAGTACGGTCTGATCGTTAGGACACCAGTTGACGGCGGAAGTCTTTTTGTAGACCAGGCCTTTTTCGAACAGTTGCGTAAAGAACCATTGCTCCCAGCGATAGTATTCCGGCTGACAGGTGGCCAGCTCACGGCTCCAGTCGTAGCCAAAACCCAGCAGTTTCAGCTGGTTTTTCATATACTCGATGTTTTCGTAGGTCCAGGGTGCAGGCGCGGTATTATTTTTGACAGCGGCACCTTCGGCAGGCAGACCAAATGCATCCCAGCCAATAGGCTGCAGAACATTTTTACCCAGCAGACGCTGATAGCGGGCAATAACATCACCAATGGTGTAGTTACGCACATGGCCCATATGTAGACGGCCAGAAGGATAGGGGAGCATTGACAGGCAGTAGTACTTTTCTTTCCCTTCCTGTTCAGTGACTTTAAAGGTTTCCTGATCGTGCCAGTATTGCTGGACTTTAGATTCTATCTCTTCCGGGCGGTATTGCTCTTGCATGGCAGCCTGTGGTCCTTGTTGAATTGCGCGAAGCTTACTGCAGTGTTTTTTATACGATCCCCATAGCATACCCATAAGGTCAGCGCGCAACAACACCCGCATTACACCCTGGCGGTATTTATCATCGAAACAGGCAGCGGTGAGTGACAGAAATCGTCGTTTCAGCCCGTATGGCCGGCGATATTTCCGGCGCCGCCGGGCCGCAAAGCTGCCCTCCAGACTGCCCGGAAAACAAAGGAGACGCCGGTGCATAGCACCGGCAAAACAGATTAGCGGCGACGGCGGGCTATCAGTGAGGCAGCCATCGCTACGGCAGAGAGTAACCAGACCGTCAGGTTACCACTGCGGGCATAAGGTGTGAGCCCGCGCGCAGGCGTGACCTCAGCCTGTAATACACCCTCACTGAACTGCGGAAGCTGCTGCACAATATCACCCTGCGGATTCACAATAGCGGTTACCCCGTTATTAGTATCTCGCAGCAGCGGCCGGCCAAGTTCCAGAGCCCGCATCCGCGCCATCTGCAGGTGCTGCCAGGGGCCAATCGAGTGGCCAAACCAGGCATCGTTAGACACAGTCAGCAGAAAGTCAGTATCCGGCCGGAAATTATCGCGAACGTGCTCGCCCAGCACAATCTCATAGCAGATAGCCGTCGTCAGATGATAACCGTCGAGGTTTAACGGTGGCTGACGATACTGGCCACGGCTGAACGATGACATAGGTAAATCAAAAAACGGAGCCAGCGGCCGCAGCAGATCTTCCATTGGCACAAATTCACCAAAAGGAACCAGGTGATTTTTCTGGTAACGATTCAGGCTTTGGTAACTGTAGGGTTGCTGCGGATTACCCAGAACCACGACAGTGTTGTAATCATGGTAGCGATTACCCTGCAATCTGGAATCGACAATACCGGTTGCGAGGGTACTGCCATTATTGCGCAGAATGTCATCCAGCTGTGTCAGAAAAGGCTGCTCGTTGCTTTCAAGATCAGTAATCGCCGATTCCGGCCAGATAATGATTCTGGCGTTGCCTAATACCGGGCGGGTAAGGCGCAGATAGGTATCCAGGGTGGTCTGTAGCTGCCGTGAGTCCCATTTCATTGACTGGGGAATGTTCCCCTGAACCAGCGCCACTGATACTTTGCGCTCAGTGACCGGCTGATACCAGTGCAGATAACGTAATGGCCAGCTGACCAGCATAATCAAAACCGCGGCTATCACTGCACGTAAATGACGCTGTAGCAGACTGTAGGTGATCAGGCCCGCAATCAGCATCAGGACAAAGGTAATACTTTCGACCCCGGCAAGGGGAGCCAGACCTTTCAGTGGTCCGTTGATCTGGCTGTAGCCAAATTGCAGCCACGGAAACCCCGTCAGTACCCAGCCGCGTAAGAACTCGGTGAACTGCCATAGTGCCGGGGCGGCTAAAAACAGTCGCCACGGGGTGGCGGCCGGCCAGAACCGGTTGAGTAATCCACTGAATAACATCGGGAAAAGGGACAACCAGCCCGCCAGCAAGACCACCAGAAATACATTTACCGGGCCAGGCATACCACCGAAAGTGGCAATACTGACGTATACCCAGTTGACGCCTGAGCCGAATAGCCCCATTCCCCAGAAAAAACCAATCGCTATCGCCTGCGGGGTGGAACGTTTCAGAGTTAACGCCTGTAAACCTGTCAGGGAGATCAGGGCGGCAGGCCAGAAATCAAAAGGAGAGAATGCCAGGGTGCCGACGGCACCCGTAAGTAAAGCCAGCAACAGACGTATTTTCTGCTGCCGGAATAACTGATTCAGGGCCGTCATAGGCTGTTATTCGTCTTCAAGTTGAGGAGGAGTGGCATCATCCGGGATTTTAACGTGTACCTGGAGGATGCGACGTCTGTCGGCCATTGCCACTTTGAACTGATAACCGTCAATCGTAATATTTTCGCCCCTGGCCGGCAGATGCCCGAAACTTTGCATCACCAGGCCACCGATAGTATCGACTTCTTCATCACTAAACCCGGTACCAAACAACTCATTAAAGTCTTCAATAGTTGTCAGGGCCCGCAGGGAATAAGTATGGCGACTCAGCTGCCGGATATCGCTGGCATCCTCTTCGTCATATTCATCCTCGATTTCGCCGACAATCAGTTCAAGAATATCTTCAATGGTGACCAGTCCGGAAACGCCGCCAAATTCATCAATCACTATCGCCATATGGTAACGCTGGGAGCGAAACTCTTTGAGCATACGGTCGACACGTTTACTTTCCGGGACGACAACCACCGGACGTAATACCTCAGCGATACTGAATGGTGCCGAACTGCTGCGCATAAACGGCAACAGGTCCTTCGCCATCAGGATACCTTCCACATGATCTTTATCTTCACTGATCACCGGAAACCGTGAGTGGGCAGACTCAATGATAACATCGAGACATTCTTCGAGACTCTGGTCCTGTTTGAGGGTGATCATCTGAGAGCGTGGGATCATAATATCTCTTACCCGCTGCTCGGCAATTTCCATCACGCCTTCCATCATATCGCGGGTGTCCTGATCAATCAGGTCTTTCTGCTCTGAGTCGCGGATCAGCTCCAGCAACTCGTCACGGTTCTGGGGTTCACCGTGAAACAGTTGGTTGATCAGTAAAGAAAAAAATCCCTTTTTACTGGCGGGGGTATCGCTGTTTTGTGAATGGTCATCGCTCATGGCGTATTTATTTAGTTCTCTCTGTGGGGGAATAAATGCTGTCAGGGGGCGTCACTGACAGCAGGGTGACCGGCAGAAACCGGTGATTAATCCATATCTTTCTCGGAAATGTACGGGTCAGGATAGCCCATAGCAAGCATTATCTCTGTTTCAATGCCTTCCATCTCTTCGGCTTCATCATCAATGATGTGGTCGTAGCCTAACAAATGCAGGGTACCATGCACTACCATATGTGCCCAGTGAGCTTCGGCCAGTTTCTGCTGATCCGCAGCTTCACGTTCGACGACCTGCCGGCAGATAATCAGGTCCCCAAGCAGGGGTAAATCCTCGATGCCCGGCGGTGCCTCAAACGGAAAGGACAGCACGTTAGTCGGTTTGTCCATACCGCGGTAGGTCAGATTCAGTTCGTGGCTTTCTGCTTCATCTACCAGCCGGATAGTCACCTCACTCTCGGGCTGAAACAGGCTGACGGTTGCCGTCAGCCAGCGGAGAAAGGAAGCTTCATCCGGGAGTCCGCGGGTATTTTCACAGGCATTCTGCAAATCAAGTGTTACGTTACTGCTCATACATTCTCCTGCGGGGGGGAAAGCGCTTCTTTTTTACGCTCTTCAGCCTGCCGCTCACGGCGTTTCTGGTCAGCTTCTTCCCAGGCTTCATAGGCGACCACTATCCGTGCTACCACGGGATGGCGCACCACATCTTCACTGTGGAAGAAATTAAAACTGAGCTCTTTCACGCCGGATAAGACTTCAATGGCGTGTTTCAGGCCAGAGCGTGCATTACGGGGGAGATCGATCTGTGTGACATCCCCGGTGATCACCGCTTTGGAGTTAAAACCAATACGGGTCAGAAACATTTTCATCTGTTCAATAGTGGTGTTCTGACTTTCATCCAGAATGATAAACGCATCATTTAATGTACGACCACGCATATACGCCAGCGGAGCCACTTCAATTACATTACGTTCAATCAGTTTCTCAACCCGTTCAAAGCCCAGCATTTCAAACAGCGCGTCATACAATGGCCGTAAATAAGGGTCAACTTTCTGACTCAGGTCACCCGGCAAAAACCCCAGCTTCTCTCCGGCTTCAACCGCCGGACGGGTCAGCAGGATGCGCCGGACTTCCTGGCGTTCCAGAGCATCGACTGCCGCAGCCACTGCCAGATAGGTTTTGCCGGTACCGGCAGGGCCAATACCAAAGGTAATATCATGGTCGAGAATATGGGCAATATAGCTCGCCTGGTTCGGGGTGCGTGGTTTGATCACCCCGCGCTTAGTCTGAATATTAACCGCCTTACCGTAATCCGGCACACTGTCGGCGGTCTGTTCCAATACACGACTTTCTTTGATTGCCAGATGAATAGCTTCCGGATCAATCTCTTTGCTTTTACCGCGTACCGGTGCTGTCTCCACATACAGATTTTTCAGTATATGTTCCGCAGCATCCACGCACAGGGGTTTGCCGGACAGGGTAAAACGGTTATCGCGGCGATTAATCTCTATCCCGAGGCGACGTTCCAGATGTTTCAGATTATCGTCAACAGGGCCGGTCAGACTGAGCAGACGCTGATTATCTGCTGGTTCGAGGGCTATTTCGCGGGTTTCGATATTCAAAGTAATCCTATGGGTCGCTGAGGGCCGGTTAATCAACAACACACTATGCTGCCTGTTTTACAGGGGGATAGCCGCTAGTGATGCTGTTTGTCAGAAATTAAATGGTATATCAGGATATCGGGGCGGAATCAGAAAAATCCAGCCCCCGGAGGCAGGCTTTTTGCGGCAGCGGAAGGCTGCCGCAGCGGATAACGGGATCAGGGCTGCCAGATACCGACACCGGTCTCGTTTTCTTTACGGGTGCGGGCAATGACCGAGGCCGGAGACTCAGTGACGCGCAGTTCCATCTCTTTTTCCGTACGGACGGCGACACCACGCAATGAGTTAGGATAGACATCGACTATTTCAACATCGACGAATTTACCAATCATATCCGGGGTGCCTTCGAAATTGACCACGCGGTTATTTTCGGTACGACCGGAAAGTTCCATCAGATTTTTACGTGAAGTGCCTTCCACCAGTACCCGCTGTACTGTCCCCAGCATACGCCGGCTCCAGGCCATTGCCTGCTGGTTAATCCGTTCCTGAAGGATCCATAAACGCTGTTTTTTCTCTTCTTCGCTGACGTCGTCAGGCAAATCCGCCGCCGGAGTACCGGGCCTGGCAGAATAGATAAAACTGAAGCTCATATCAAAATTAACATCAGCAATCAGTTTCATGGTCTTTTCGAAGTCTTCCTGAGTTTCACCCGGGAAACCGATGATAAAGTCAGAACTGATTTGGATATCCGGCCGTGCTTCACGCAGTTTACGGATAATCGCTTTGAATTCCAGCGCGGTGTGTGCGCGCTTCATTAGCGTCAGGATCCGATCGGCACCGCTTTGCACTGGTAAATGCAGGAAGCTGACCAGCTCCGGAGTATCGCGATAGACATCGATAATATCATCGGTAAACTCAATCGGATGACTGGTGGTAAAGCGGATACGGTCAATGCCGTCAATCGCAGCGACCAGACGTAACAGGTCGGCAAAACTACAGACCGAGCCATCGAAATTTTCGCCCCGGTAAGCATTGACGTTCTGACCCAGCAGGTTAACTTCACGCACCCCCTGAGCAGCCAGCTGGGCGATTTCGAACAGAATATCATCGCTGGGACGGCTGACTTCTTCACCACGTGTATAAGGGACCACGCAGAAAGTACAGTATTTATTACAGCCTTCCATTATGGAAACAAAGGCGGTAGGGCCATCGGCACGAGGTTCCGGCAAACGGTCAAATTTCTCGATTTCCGGGAAGCTGATATCAACTACCGGGCTTTTGTTACCCCGGACACTGTTGATCATTTCCGGCAGACGATGCAGCGTCTGCGGACCGAACACGATATCCACATAATGTGCGCGCTGGCGGATATGGTCGCCTTCCTGTGATGCAACACAACCGCCGACACCGATAATCAGTTCCGGATTTTTTTCTTTTAAAATTCTCCAGCGTCCCAGCTGGTGGAATACTTTTTCCTGGGCCTTTTCACGGATAGAGCAGGTATTAAGCAATAATACGTCCGCCTCTTCCGCATTCTCGGTCAGAGTAAAGCCGTGGGTTGTATTCAGGAGGTCTGACATTTTAGATGAATCGTACTCGTTCATCTGGCAGCCCCAGGTCTTTATGTGCAATTTTTTTGTCATCAAACTGGCCATTAATTCAGTGCAAGGATGTGCAGGCGGCATATTGTAATGCTTTGCTGCTGTTGTGACCAGTGCGGAGGCTTTTCTGATCGTGACTTGATTTTCCGGTACACTGTGGCGATTAGCGTAGCCCGGATGATGGCGGGTAATCAGTCATGGGAAGGATAGTCACATGCAGGAAGATCAATTTGATGTAGTGATCACCGGCGGGGGTATGGTCGGTGCGGCTCTGGCCTGTGGTTTAGCACGGCATCAGTTCAGGGTGGCGGTGATAGACCACCAGTTACCGCGTCCCTTTGATCCCGCAAGCCTGCCGGATGTCCGTATTTCGGCAATAGGGGCGGCTTCGGTAGGGTTACTTAAAGAGCTTGAAGTCTGGGACGCCGTGCAGGCGATGCGCTGTACTCCGTACCGTCGTCTGGAAACCTGGGAATGGCAGAATGCCCACGCGGTGTTTGATGCGGCGTCACTCGGTTTGCCTGAGCTGGGTTATATGGTGGAGAACAGTGTCCTGCAATCAGCCTTGTGGCATAAAATGCAGTCGCAGGACATAACCCTGCTGTGTCCGGCCAGCGTGACATCCGCCAGCTACAACGGCCAATACTGGCAGCTGACTCTGCAGAGCGGTCAGCAGCTTACCACCCGGTTATGGGTGGGGGCCGACGGCGCTAACTCAAAGGTTCGCCAGCTGGCAGGCATCGGGGTTAATGGCTGGGATTATTCACAATCCTGCATGCTGATTTCGGCAGAATGTGAAAATCCGCCCGGTGACAGTACCTGGCAACAATTTACGCCGCAGGGACCACGGGCATTCCTGCCATTACATGACAATTATGCTTCATTGGTCTGGTATGACAGCCCGGCCCGCATCCGGCAATTATCCAGGCTGCCGCTCAGTCAGCTTAATCAGCAGGTCGCCAGCCATTTTCCTGACCGCCTCGGTAAAGTCACAGTACTGGGCTGCGGTGCATTCCCTCTGACTCGTCGTCATGCCACCGGTTATGTGCGTCCCGGGCTGGCACTGGTCGGTGATGCAGCTCATACGATTAATCCGCTGGCAGGGCAGGGGGTTAATCTCGGGTATCGTGATGTTGACGGATTAATTGATGTTCTGGCGGAAGCACGAAAAGCGGGGTGTGACTGGTGGCAGTCAGAGGTGCTGAACCGTTATCAGCGTAAACGCTACAAAGATAATTTACTGATGCAAAGCGGAATGGATCTTTTCTATCTGGCATTCAGTAACCGGAGCCATCCGTTAATGCTGGCGAGAAACCTTGCCCTGATGGCTGCCCAGCGTGGTGGCTGGCTGAAAAAGAAAGCCCTCAGCTATGCGCTGGGGTTATAGCCCCGGATCAATTCAGAGAGTGTTCTGTCGAGAGATAAAGCGGTCTGCGGACCGTTTTTTATGGGCTGACAGTAAGTAAAAAACACAAAAGAAAAAAGCTCACCGGAGTGAGCTTTCAAAATTGGCTGGGGTGCAGGGATTCGAACCCCGGAATGCTGGTATCAGAAACCAGTGCCTTACCGCTTGGCGACACCCCAATTTTATTTGGTGGCTACGACGGGATTCGAACCTGTGACCCCATCATTATGAGTGATGTGCTCTAACCAACTGAGCTACGTAGCC